>DCCL01000266.1:6399-8939 GCA_002313795.1 Faecalibacterium prausnitzii | reverse complement strand
CCGATGGGGAACACCATGGAAGCCTGATGTTTTGCCTTGGCACTGTCGTCTTCCGGCTCCACGGCCCAGACCTCTTTTGCCATGTTGAACACAGCCCAGCCCTTCGGCCAGCCGGCGTAGAACGCCACATGGGTGATGATGCCGGCAATTTCCTTCTGAGTCACGCCGTGGTTCTTGGCGTTCTGCAGATGGAACTTCAGAGAGGAATCCGTCACGCCGGAAGCCATCAGGGCCACCACCGTGATGATGCTCCGGGTCTTGACGTCGATGGAGTCATCATTCCAGTTCTCACCAAAGAGAACATCATCGTTATAATGGGCAAATGCCGGGGCAAACTCGCCCAGAGCATTGCGGCCTGCAGTCTGTACGATCTTTTCCATAAAACGAACCTCCTGTGAAATCTGGGATTTTTTACAGCTCTATTCTACAACTTGAAGTGGGGTTTAAGTCAAGAGGTTTCGCGGGATTTGCCGCCTTTTTGCAGGAAACGGCAAAGAAGTTTGTCGATATCAGTCGCTTTCTACCCGGAATGTGTTATAATATAAAATAAAAACGAAGTTTTGACCGATGTCCGGAATAAAATCAGAAGAACAGCTGCAGGGCAGCGCCATGAGATAGGAAGTGACGATGGAACGAATGAAACACAAAATCTCGCGCCGTGCATTCCTGAAAGGATGCACGATGCTGGCGGCATCGGCTGCGGCCGGCGGTCTGACCGGCTGCGGCACAGAGAGCACCCCGGACAGCGACCTTCCGGAGATCATAGCCGGAAGTGATCTTTATCCGCCCTATGTCTATCGGGACAATGACGGTGTTTCGGTCGGCATCGATGCAGATATCGCTGCCGAAGCCTTTCGCCGCATGGGGTATCGGGTGCAGTTCAAAACCATCGACTGGGAGGAGAAAACGACCCTTCTGGAAAGCGGTGCCATCGACTGCATCTGGGGCTGTTTTTCCATGGATGGCAGGGAAGAGCTGTACCTCTGGGCGGGGCCCTACATGATGAGCCGTCAGGTCATCGCGGTGAATGTGAACAGCAGCATCCGGTCGCTTGCTGACCTCGCAGGAAAAACCGTCGCCGTACAGACGACCAGCCGCCCGGAAGAAATTTTCCTGAGCGGCTCCGACCCGCGTATCCCGCAGCTGGAAGAGGTGTTCAGCATAGAGAACAGCAGTGTGCAGTATGCCATGCTGAGCTGCGGCTATGTGGATGCCATTGCGGCACACGAAACAGCCATCCTGCAGTATATGAAAGAGTGCAATGTGGAGTTCCGCATTCTGGACGAGACGCTGCTGACCACCGGGCTTGGGGTGGCGTTTGCGGAACAGGACGAAAGAGGACTTGACCAGCAGCTGAACTATATGTTTGAACAGATGCGCGCGGATGGCACGCTGGAGCGCATCATCGGCAAGTATCTCGAGGCCCCGGCGCAGTATCTGGAGGTGGACACCAGTGAAACGTGAAAAAATGGATACTGCATCAAATCGGCGGGTATGGGCGCTCTATCTGGTCATCGGAGTGTTCGTGCTGCTGGCGACCCTGATCATTTCCGGGCAGAAAGACCTGAGAACGACCGAAAAATATTTCCGACAGACCATCGATTTCGTCAAAGGGCAGTCCACCAGTTACGAAAAATACAATAATACCATCACGGCAAGAGCTCTCCGGCGGGCGGCGGTAGCGGCAGAGCAGCTGGCAGAGGATCCGGATCTCGACCTTTCAGACCCGGAAGGCCTGAAAACTCAGGCCGGGAAGCTTTGGCTTACCGGCATCTCGGTGCTCTCTCCGGAGGGAGAGCTGCTGTGTGAGTATACAGAAGACGGTGTTGGTTACGAACAGTTTGCGGACAAACTGGAAAAAGATGCCGTGCTGGATGTGGCAGAGTATCCGCAGAAGACCTACATGAAGCGCCTTTCGCTGGCGGATGGCTCTGCGGTAGACCTGGCGGCCCACAGGGCAGAGGCGGGAAAGAAAGTCCTGCTGGCCTACCGGGTCACACCAGCCGAGTTCGTGGAAGAGACCTCGCTTTCCATCCAGAGCATTCTGGAGGGCTACCCCAAGGAGGTCAGCGGCACCATCCTCATCGTTCAGGATGATGAGGTCATCGCGTCCAATTCTGCCGACCTTGTGGGGCGGGATACATCGGACAGTCCTCTGGTGCAGGGCATCCACAAAGTGGGAAAAGCAGATACGCTGACCCATGCACCGGGCTGGTCTTCCTCCGGCTGCTACTTTGGAATGTACAGCCATGGCCGGGACTTTGATATCTACGCTTATACGTCGGAAAAATCGATCTTCCGCAACTCCATCTCGGCGGGTGCCATCGTTCTGGTCTTTTATATCATCCTCGTGTGTGTGCTCCAGATGCTGCGCAGACGGTCGGCCAAAGCCATGGAAGAGCAGCGGGAGACCCAGGAGAGAAAATACCAGAAGCAGCTGGAAGAGCAGAATCGGAAACTGGAACTTGCGGTGCAGCACGAAGCCGCAGCGAACCGCTCCAAACGGGAGTTTCTGTTCAACATGAGCCACGACATCCGCA
>DCCL01000266.1:0-6352 GCA_002313795.1 Faecalibacterium prausnitzii | reverse complement strand
TCCGCACCCCCATGAACGCCATCATCGGGTTCACCTCGCTGGCGGCGACCCACATCGACAACAAGGAACAGGTGCTGGATTACCTCAAGAAAATTTCGGTTTCCAGTCAGCATCTGCTTTCCCTCATTAACGATGTGCTGGATATGAGCCGCATCGAGAGCGGCAAGGTGAAAATTGAGGAGAAGGCCGTCCATCTGCCCGATCTCATCCACGATGTCCGCTCCATCATCCAGCCGAATATTTCGGCCAAGCGCCTGGCGCTCTTCATCGACACGATGGATGTGGTGGATGAAGATATCATCACCGACCCGCTGCGGCTGAATCAGATCCTGCTCAACATCCTGTCCAATGCCATCAAGTTCACTCCCACCGGCGGCATGATCAGCATCCGCATCTCCCAGAAGAACAGCGCCCCCAAAGGCCACGGATGCTATGAGTTCCGCATCAAGGACAACGGCATCGGCATGAGCAGGGAGTTCCAGAAACACATCTTTGAGGAGTTCAGCCGGGAAGAGAGCTCCACGGTCAGCGGCATTCAGGGAACGGGCCTTGGTATGTCCATCACCAAGAGCATCGTTGACTTGATGGGCGGCACCATCGCCATTGAGAGCGAACCGGGCAAAGGCAGCGAGTTTATCGTGAACCTCTGCTTTGAGCTCAGCGGCCAGAAAGTGGAGCAGAAGCAGATCCCGCAGCTGGAAGGGCTCCGGGCGCTGGTGGCAGACGACGACACCGATACCTGCCTGAATGTCAGCACCATGCTGACCAAGATTGGCATGAGGCCGGAGTGGACCATCTCCGGCAAGGAAGCCGTCATCCGCACGAAATATGCGGTGGAACAGGGGGATGAGTTCAGCGTCTATATCATCGACTGGCTCATCCCGGACATGAACGGCATTGAGATCGTGCGACAGATCCGGAAAGTCATCGGGGACAGTTGCCCCATCATCATCCTGACCGCCTACGACTGGGCGGACATCGAGGAAGAGGCCCGCGCCGCCGGTGTGACGGCATTCTGCGAGAAGCCGCTCTTCCTGTCGGAGCTGCGGAAGGTTCTGGAAGAGCCTTTTAATATCAACATCGTGCAGAAGCCCTCTATCCCGGTGATGCCGGACTTCAAGGGCAAAAAGATCCTGCTGGTGGAAGACAACGAGCTGAACCGCGAGATCGCAATGGAGATCCTGAAGGAAGAGGGCTTTGTAGTGGAAAGCGCCGAAAATGGTGCGGAAGCCGTCCGGAAGATGGAGCAGGCCGTGCCCGGGCAGTATGACATCATACTGATGGATATCCAGATGCCGGTCATGGATGGCTACGAAGCGACCCGGAGGATACGGGAAATGCCGGAGGCCGAAAAGGCCAATATCCCCATCTTTGCCATGACGGCGAATGCCTTTGAGGAGGACCGCCAGAACGCATTGAAGGCCGGCATGAACGGCCACATCGCAAAACCGCTGGACATCCCGCATCTGCTGAATGTCCTTGCCAGCGCGCTGAAATAACGGGGCGCAGGCGGAACAGGGAGCGGAAGGCACAGCAAAAAGGCCGGAGCGGGGAAAGATCCCGCTCCGGCTCTTTTGATGGGAAGAATCAGCCGTCCATCTGACGCTCGACAAAGTCACCCACCATCTTGTCCAGCTGGCTCACGGCGTGCTCGGCACCCTTGGCGATCTTGCGGACCGTGCGGCGCATCTGGCGCTGGCTGGTGTTGGTGGCCATGACCCCGGCGACGCCCAGTGCGGCTCCGGCGGCCATGCCCAGCAGAAGCGGGGCAGTGGGGCTGGTGTGTTCGTTTCTCATAGAAAAGCTCTCCCTTCCAGACGAAATTTCGGGCTACGGCGGTAGTATTTCCGCCAAAGGATTCACTATACGCTTTTTTTGTGCAGGAAAATGTGGTATACTGTATCATATGCTGATAAACTGGGCTGGCTGCGGGCTGGCCCGGGAAATGATAAAAAGCATATTCTGCGAAGGAGGTTTCTTTTTTGCTGAAGATAACAGAACCGAAAAAAGTGCTCTGCATCCACGACCTTTCCGGCGTGGGCCGGTGCAGTCTGGCGGTCATCCTGCCGGTGCTCAGCGTCATGGGCGTGCAGCCGGTGGCCCTGCCGACGGTGGTGCTCTCCACCCATACCGGTGGCTTTGGCACCCCGGCCCGGCTGGACGGCTGTGCCTACGGCGAGGCTGCGCTGGAGCACTACCGGGAGCTGGGACTGAGCTTTGACTGCATCTATACCGGCTACCTCGGGGGCGAGGCGCAGGCTGCGCTGGCGGAAAAGGCGTTCGACTTGTGGCCCTCGGCGTATAAAGTGGTAGACCCTGTGATGGGCGATAACGGCAAAGCGTATTCGACCGTGACGCCGGAGTTCATCGACCGGATGCGGCAGCTCTGCCGCCGGGCCGACCTCATTCTGCCCAACGCCACCGAGGCCGGGCTGCTGCTCCGGAAAGAACTGCCTGCCCAGCTGGATGAGGAAAGCGCACAGGCGCTGGCCGATGCGCTGGCAAAAGAGCTGGCACCCAACGTGGTAGTCACCGGCCTGAAGCTGGACAAGTACATCGCCTGCGCCGGGTCGGGCCGCGACCGCTTTGTGGTCAAAAAGCTGCACATCGCCCGCAGCTTCCCCGGAACGGGCGACCTGTATGGCGCAGTGCTCATCGGCTCCCTCATTCAGGGCAACGCTCTGAGTGCTGCCGCCGACAACGCGGCAGAGTTCGTGGCGCTGGCCATCCAGAAGACGCCCTACGACCAGGATACCCGCTATGGCGTCTGGTTCGAGCCGCTGCTGTCCCGTCTATGCCCTCTGCGGGAAGACTGAGGAGGCGGACATGAGCGAAAAACCAACCCTGAATATCGTTCTGGTGGAGCCCCGCATCCCTCAGAACACCGGCAACGTGGCCCGCACCTGTGCCTGCACCGCCTGCCGCCTGCATCTGGTGGGGCCCATGGGCTTTGCCATCGATGACAAGAAGCTCAAGCACGCCGGGCTGGATTACTGGCACTATCTGGACATCAGCTATTACGATGGTCTGGATGACTTCTTTGCCCGCAACAGCGGCCCCTACTATTACTTTACGACCAAAGCGCCTCAGCGCTACACTGACGTGAGCTACCCGGACGGGGCCTATCTCGTATTCGGGCGGGAGGACGCCGGCCTGCCGGAAGCGCTGCTGGCAGCCAATCAGGAACACTGCATCCGGATGCCCATGCGGGACACCTGCCGCAGCCTGAACCTGTCCAACAGCGTGGCTGTGGGCGTATATGAGGTGCTGCGCCAGTGGGATTTTCCGGAGCTGCTGGACCATGGACACCTGCGAGACTATGAATGGAAATGAGGAACACTATGAGCAAAATTGCGATTTTGACCGACTCCTCCTGCGATATCCCTCAGGAGCTGGCCGAGAAATACGGCATCGATATTATGGGCTTCCACATCCTGCTGGACGGCGAGGATATCGTGGAGCGCGAGAAATACACCCCCGAGCAGTTCTACGATAAGATGCGTGCGGCCAAGGGCATCCCGTCCACCGCTGCCATCACCCCCATCCAGTTCTGCGAAAAATACTGCCAGTATGTGGATGAGGGCTACACCGATGTCATCCATGTGCCCATCAACCGCTCCGGCTCTTCCACCTATAACAATGCTGTCATGGCTCAGGGAATGCTGCGGGAAGAGCGCCCGGAGCATCAGATGCGCATCCATCTGCTGGATCCCCACACCTACTCTATGGTGTTTGGCTGGTATCTGTGCGAGATTGCCCGCAAGCTGCAGAACGGTGCGGAGATCCGTCATGTCATCACCGAGTTCGAAGAGCAGATGAACAAGATGGAGATTATCCTCGGACCCTACAGCCTGAAGCAGATGAAGAAGAGCGGCCGCATCTCCGCCGCTGCCGCTGTCATGGGCGAGCTGATGGGCATCCGCCCCATCATCACCCTCATCGACGGCAAGACCAAGGTGGAGGGCAAGGTGCGTGGTGACGACAAGGTCATCCCCGCCATGATCGACCTGTGCAAGAAGCGCACCGAGGGCGTGGAGGACTTCGATTATATGATCGGCCATACCTCTATCCCGCAGACCGCTGAGCTGGAAAAGGTCTGCCGCAAGGCGTTCGGCAAGGCACCGCTCATCACCTTTAATCTGGGCGGCGTCGTCTCGGCCAACACCGGCCCCGACACGCTGGCACTGGTCTACGTGGGCAAGCCCCGGGACTGATTTCATGCTCTGACAGGACGCACCCGCGCCGGACAGGGTTTGCCCTGCATCCGCCTATGCGTGGGAGAGTATTCCATGGTATGGATATTCCCGGGAATGAAGTTCTCCCGAGGGGCTGACCCTGAACCGCTTTTACAAAGCTGATGACTTCTGTGACCGTATGGCCGCAGGGGGGCATCAGCTTTTTTTGCGGCCTTTTTTCCGCTGAACAGATAAAAAGGAGAAATTCTATGCTTACTTCACTGGCCTATGTCTTTCTGGCCGGGCTGGCCATGGCCGCGCTCTGTCAGCAGCTGCGACTGCCCCGCATCATCGGGATGCTCTTCACCGGAATCCTGCTGGGCCCCTGCGTGCTGAATGTATTGGACCCGTCCACTGCTGGAAAAAGAATCGTGCGTCTGACCGTTGCATTCTGGTAAAAGTTATGATATAATCTCCTGAGTCGTGCCTGCGGGCACGGCGGCTTTGAAGAGCAACTTAGGATTTTAGGCTCCCCGGCGTGTCTCGAACCATGCCGGGCCAAACCCACGGGGGCTGGCGGTCCCCGCGCGGTCAAAATCAAACCGCTGGAGATATTATATGAAAAATCAGAATCCTTCCGTCCGTAAACTGGCCCGCTGCGGCATGGTCGCGGCCCTCTACGTGGTGCTCTGCATGGCATTGCAGCCGTTCTCCTACGGTGCGGTGCAGGTGCGCGTAGCCGAGGCCCTCTGTCTGCTGCCCGTGTTCGGCACCGAGTACATTTTCGGTGTGGTGCTGGGCTGCTTCCTGGCCAACCTGCTGGGCTCCACCATCGTGGATGTCGTGTTCGGCACGCTGGCCACGCTGCTGGCCTGCATCGTGACCTACAAGCTGCGGAACATCCGGTTCAAGGGCCTTGCCATTGCGGCAAGCCTGCCGCCGGTGATCATCAACGCCGTCATCATCGGCATTGAGATCGCCGTCCTCTTCCCGGAGCCCGGCTCTTCGGCTCCGCTCTGGCTGGCCTGCATCACCAACGGCATTTCGGTGGGCATCGGTGAGCTCATCAGCTGCACGGTGCTGGGCGTCCTGCTGGTAAAGGTGCTGGAATCCAGCCCGGCCTTCCAAAAGGCACAGAAGGGCTTCTGAGGAAACTGCTGATACTGCGTGAGATATAAGGAAAGGGGAAAGCACGATGCAGCCGAATGGAATGATCTTCTGGGACTGGAACGGCACTCTGCTGGACGATGTAGATTTCACCCTGAGCTGTCTCAACAGCCTGCTGAAAAAGCACGGCTACCCGCAGCGATACTCACTGGAGGCTTATCGGGAGATCTTCGGGTTTCCCATTGAGAAATATTACATTCGTGCAGGGTTCGACTTTGCACGGCACCCGTACCCCATGCTGGCGGAAGAGTTCATGGTAGAGTACAATACCGGGGTGCCCGGCTGCGCTGCCATGCCAGAGGCCAATGCCGTGCTGACTGAACTGGGGCGGCGGGGCTGGCAGCAGACGGTGCTCTCTGCCTCCCGGCGGGACTACCTGATCGAGCAGGTGACCGAACGGGGTCTGAAAGGCTATTTTACCGAGTTGCTCGGCCTTTCGGACATTTACGGCGTGAGCAAGGTGGCGCTGGGTCTGGACTGGCTGCGCCGCACCGGCGCGAACGCTTCGGCCTGTGTCATGGTGGGTGACACCGACCACGATGCGGAAGTGGCAAGGGCGCTGGGGGCGAAATGCGTGCTCTGCACCGCAGGACACCAGAGCCGGGCCCGGCTGGAAGCGGTCTGTCCCAATGTCATTGACAGCATCAGCGAACTGCCGGATGTGCTGGAGACGCTATAAAAACGATCACTCATCGCTATAACGTGAAAAAACTTATGCACTGCACAGGGGACTGTGCGGTGCTTTTTTGTTTATGGGGGAAGTGATGAGGGAGAGTGTTGCGGGCGCGAAGCGGCCTTTTAATTTTTAAGATACACGGGTGCGCCCGCTTGCGGCGGGGGTCAGGTTTCTGCTGGCGCAAGGTGGCCTTTTAAGATAAACGGCATCTCCCGCCTGTAGCGGGGGTGAAGTTCTTGCTATCGCAAGATGGCTATTCGCTCCGCGGGGTGGAGTTTCGCTGACGCGAAGGGTTAAATCGCTCTGAATGCAGAGAAACGTTCTCTTTTGCGTA
>DCCL01000267.1:7301-7878 GCA_002313795.1 Faecalibacterium prausnitzii | reverse complement strand
AGTCTGGCACAGGCGGCGGGCGTTGCCGCCCTGAACGAGACCGCCTATGTAAACGAGGTGCGTGACCTCATCGCGGAGCAGCGGCCCCTGCTGGCGGCTGGTCTGCGGGCGCTGGGTCTGCGGGTCATCGAGGGAAAGGCAAACTATCTGCTCTTTTCCGCCCCGGCAGACCTGAACGAAAAACTCCGCCCGCTGGGCGCACAGGTGCGCGGCTGCGCAAATTATCCGGGCCTCGGGCCGGAGTGGTACCGCACAGCGGTGCGCACGGCCCCCGAGAACACCCGGCTGCTGGAACTGATGAAGGAGGCGCTGAAATGAGTCAGGCAAAATGCATCATGGTGCAGGGGACTATGAGCGGGGCAGGCAAGAGCCTGCTCTGTGCAGCCCTCTGCCGTATCTTTATGCAGGACGGTCTGAAAGCCGTGCCTTTCAAGAGCCAGAACATGGCCTTGAACAGCTTCGTCACCAAAGACGGCCTCGAGATGGGCCGGGCCCAGGTGGTGCAGGCTCAGGCCGCAGGGGTGGAGCCGGATGTCCGGATGAATCCCATCCTTCTCAAGCCCAGCAGCGATGTGGG
>DCCL01000267.1:0-7277 GCA_002313795.1 Faecalibacterium prausnitzii | reverse complement strand
AGCGATGTGGGCAGTCAGGTCATCGTCAACGGCGAAGTGCGGGGCCAGATGACGGCGGCGGAGTATTTCCGCACCAAAAAGCAGCTGGTGCCCGATATCATGGCGGCCTATCACAGTCTGGCCGAGGAAGCCGACGTCATCGTCATCGAGGGCGCAGGAAGCCCGGCGGAGATCAATCTGAAAAGCGAGGACATCGTGAACATGGGCCTTGCGGAGATGGTGGATGCTCCGGTGTTTCTGGTGGGCGACATCGACCGGGGCGGCGTGTTCGCGCAGCTCTACGGCACAGTGGAGCTGCTGGAACCCGCCGAACGTGCCCGCATCAAGGGCCTTGTCATCAACAAGTTCCGCGGGGATGTGGAGATCCTGCGCCCCGGCCTCTCCATGCTGGAAGAAAAGACCCATCTGCCCGTGGTGGGCGTGGTGCCCTACCTGAAGGTGGACATCGAGGACGAGGATTCCCTGAGCCAGCGGCTGGAAAGCAAGGCAGGCAAGAAGCCGCTGGATATCGCCATCATCCGCCTGCCCCATCTGTCCAACTTTACGGATTTCATGCCGCTGGAACAGCATCCTCTGCTGGGGGTGCGGTATGTGGGGAACCCGCATGAGCTGGGCACACCGGACCTTATCCTCCTGCCGGGCACCAAAAACACGGTGGATGACCTGCTCTGGATGCGGCAGAGCGGGCTGGAAACGGCTCTGCTCAAGCTGGCAGGGAAGGGCACACCGGTGCTGGGCGTCTGCGGCGGCTATCAGATGCTGGGCCAGACGCTGGATGACTCGGACGGCAGCGAGAGCGGTCATCCGCAGACTCTGCGGGGTCTGGGGCTCCTGCCCACCCACACACGGTTTACCGGCAGCAAGCGCCGGGCGCAGGTGAAAGCTACCGCCAGTGCAGGCCCCTTTGCGGGGGCAGAGCTGGAAGGCTACGAGATCCACACCGGCGTGACTGAAGCAGAAGGCGAGCCGTTTGCCCTGTATCCGGACGGGAGTCGGGAGGGCTGTGTGCAGGGCAGTGTGTTCGGCACCTACCTCCATGGGCTGTTCGACACCAGCGCCCTCACGGAAGCGCTGGCAGACTGGCTCTGCCGCCGCAAGGGGATCGACCCCTCCGATGCGGCCCTCATCCCCATGGAGGACTACCGCCGTCAGCAGTTCGACAAACTGGCCGACGGGGTACGGGCCGCGCTGGATATGAAAGCGGTGTATGCCGCCATGGGAATGGAGAAACACTGAGATGGAGCAGGGACTTTTGCATCTTTACTGGGGCGATGGCAAGGGCAAGACCACAGCCGCCATGGGTCTGGCGCTCCGGGCGCTGGGAGCCGGAAAGCGTGTGGTCATCGTGCAGTTCCTCAAGGGCGGCAGCAGCGGGGAGATACCCCTGCTGGAAAAGCTGGGCGCGGAAGTCTACCGGGGCAAAGCCGGGCAAAAGTTCGTGTTCCAGATGACCCCGGAGGAAAAGGCTGCTACCCGGGAGCTGCAGAACAAAAACCTCACCGCTGCCATGGCCCGGCCCGCCGACCTGCTGGTTCTGGATGAGGCCGGGAGCGCCGAAGAGCTGAATATGGTGGATGTTGACCTGCTGAAAAAGGCTGTGCTGGAGCGGCCTGCCGGGTGCGAATGCGTCCTTACGGCCCACACACCGCCTCAGTGGATGCTGGACGCGGCCGACTACTCCACCGAGATGAAATGCCACCGCCACCCCTATCAGAAGGGGATAAAAGCACGAAAGGGGATAGAATATTGACGCCTGCACATCATCTGCCCGCTGACATCGAGCGGACGAGTTTCCGCATCATCACCGAAGAGCTGAACATGATGGGCCTGACCCCGCCGCCGGAGCAGGAGGCCGTGGTCAAGCGGGTCATCCACACCACGGCAGATTTTGACTATGCCCGTAACCTGCATTTTACCCCCGGCGCAGTGGAGCAGGCGGTCAAGGCTCTGCACACCGGCAGCGCGGTCATCGTTACCGATACGAATATGGCGCTGGCCGGCATCACGAAGCCCGGCCTGAAAAAGCTGGGAGGCACGGCCTGCTGTTATATGGCAGACCCGGAGGTGGCTGCTGCCGCAAAGGAGGCGGGCACCACCCGGGCCGTTGCTGCCATGCAGAAAGCGGCACGGGAACACCCGGGGGCCATCCTTGCCGTCGGCAACGCTCCCACAGCCCTGCTGACCATTGCAGAGCAGATCGAGTCCGGGCTGCGGCCTGCGCTGGTCGTCGGCGTGCCGGTAGGCTTCGTGAACGTGGTGGAGAGCAAGGAGCGGCTGTTCAAGGTCTGCGAAGAGCACGGCGTGCCCGCCATCGTGGCCATGGGCCGCAAGGGCGGCAGCAATGTGGCCGCAGCCATCTGCAATGCCCTCATCTACTCTGCCGCCGAGATGCTGGACCCCTCGGCCCGTGGCTGGAAATAAGACGGACTGGCGGAGGCCGTCCAGCGTTCGGTTGGTTTGCCGGGGGCCGGAGAGCATTTTCCGGAAGAGTTGTCTGCGCCGACGTATCCGCCCGGAGAAAGATCATGATTTGGTTCCCCTGCAGGACAGCAATATCCATGCCGCCCTGTGGGGGATTTTTTATGCGGGGCAGGCATGGAACACGAAATCCGGAAACGTCCTATTGAAGTTCCTGATTTTTGTGCTATGATAGTTGTACATACAACGATGTAGATGCAACCATCTGAAAGGATCTTCGGAGGAGAGCCTATGGATATTACAGAGCGAAAGATCACCAAGATCGCACGGGAAGCGGAAAAGCTTGTTCTGCTCCGGCTGAGGGAAGACGGGGTAGGCACGGCAGAGATCGACCTCATCCATGCACTGCGCCACCATCCCGGCTGTACACAGGCGCAGCTTGCCGAGCTGCTGCACGCAGACAAAGCTGCCATTGCACGGAGGACGAAAAACCTTGAGGCAAAGGGGCTTCTCACCCGGACAGATGCCCCCAATGACCGGCGCAGCCAGCTGCTTTTCCCCACGGAAAAGGCGGAGACTCTGAAATCTTCCAAAGCGGAGATCGAAGCGTCCTTTTACGAATATCTGACCTCAATGCTGACGGAGCAGGAAGCAGCAGCCTTTGCGGAAACACTGAACAAGCTGTACATCGCATCCAAGCGGGAGAGCCGGGCGGGCTTCCCCCATTTTATGGAGACGAAAGAAAGCGGGACCGCCGATGAAAACTGAAAAAACGTTTCGCCCGGACAGGATCATTTCTTATTTCCGGGTCGAATGGCTGCCGCTGACCTTTGTGACCCTCTCGGGCCTGCTGTATAATGTGGGCCTGCTGGCGACGCCATGGTTCGAGGGCCGTCTGGCTCAGTGCCTTGCGGATATCCTTGGCGGAAGCGAGACTGCCGCAAAGATGGCCGTTCTGGTGCTGGCCTACATTGTGGTCACACTGGTGGTGCAGGGGGCGCGGTTCATCAAACGCTTCTATGTCCGGCGCTTTGCCAACAACATTAACCGCCGGATGAAGGGCATCCTCTACGCCAATCTGGTGCGCCAGAGCCGGGCCTCGCTGGAAAAGGAGGGGGCCGGAGAGCTGATGACAAAGGCCATCTCCGATGTGGACGACTGCGTGGAGGGAATGCGGAAATTCACCACGGAGATTTTTGATACAGGCGTAGCGCTGGCCGGTTATGTGGTCATGCTTCTGGTGTATGACTGGCGTCTGGCCCTGTTGAGCCTTTTGTTCACACCGGTATCCTATGTCTGTGCGGCATGGATGAAAAAGCCTGTCCAGCGTGCAGGCGCGGCCTACAAAAAAGCCGCAGGCGCATTGAGCGCCGCCACGCTGGACCGCGCCGAGAATGCTGTGACCTACCGCATCTATGGCTGCGAAAAGGCACAGGAAGCGCAGTACGAAAGGGCTCTGCAGCGCTATGAAAAGACCGCCGTGCAGAACAATGTGTGGCAGTCGGCCCTCCCACCGCTCTATCTGGCCGCATCGGAGGCGGGCGTGCTGTTCATCCTCTGGTTCGGTGCGAAAAACGTGCTGGGAACCGGATGGAACAGCTGGGATATCGCCGCCTTTACCACCTTCCTCTCCTGCTTTACCAAGCTGGTGGTCAAGTCCTCCAAGGTCGCAAAACTGTTCAACTCGGTGCAGAAGGCGGAAGTTTCCTGGAAGCGCATCAAGCCCCTGATGAAGACTCCGGAGCAGCTGGAAGCCCTCAATGTCCCGGCGGCTGCGGATGTGACCATAAACGACCTCTCCTTCGCCTATGGGGAAGAGCCTGTCTTTTCCGGCCTGACCCTGACGGCTCACCCCGGCGATATCATCGGCGTGACCGGCCCGGTCGCCTGCGGAAAATCTACCTTCGGGCGGGTGTTCCTCTGTGAAGCCCCCTATGGCGGCTCTGTCCGCTTTGGCAGCAGGGAGCTTTCGGCACTTACTCCCCGTCAGGTCGCGGCGACAGTCGGCTATCTGGGCCATGACCCGGAGCTCAGCGCAGATACGCTGAAAAACAATGTTCTCTGCGGAAGCGAAGAGGATGCGATGCCCTATCTTGCAGTCACCGCCTTGAAGGATGAAGTGCTTGCCATGGAGAAGGGAACAGAGACGGTCATCAGCAGCAGCGGCACCCGCCTTTCCGGCGGACAGGCACAGCGGCTGGCGCTGGCAAGGACGCTGGCGCACCCCCGGCCGGTGCTCATTCTGGATGACCCCTTCTCGGCACTGGACCGGAAAACGGAGGATGCCGCCTTTGCTGATTTGCAGGAATATGCAAAAGATAAGGTGGTCTTTCTCATCTCGCACCGTCTGTATCACTTCCCGCAGATGCAGAAGATCATTTTTATGGACGGCGGCAGAACGACAGTCGGCACCCACGAAGAACTGATGGCGTCTGTGCTGGTGTATCGTCAGCTCTACGAAAGCCAGACAGGAGGAAAACAGCATGAAGAACAGGCATGAAACCGGCGTGTTCGCCGCTGTCAGGATGGCGGCAGTATCCCATCGGGTGCTCACGGCGGGCACGCTCCTCTGCGTGGCAGCTTCGGTCATTGCGTCTCTGCTGCCGCCGCTGCTGCTGGCCCGGGTCATCGACCGGCTAACGGCAGGGATGCCGCTGACGCTCTGGGCAGCGCTTCTTTATTTTGGCAGTCTTGCGCTGGAAGGCGTCCTCTCTTCGGCGCAGGAAGCCCTGCTCGTCCTGTTCGGGCAGAAGATGACCCACGCGCTGCGTTCGGAAATGTCGCAGAAACTGACCCATCTGCCTGCAAGCACTCTGGCGGCACAGAAGCCCGGCGAAGTGGCCGCGCGCTTCTCGGGCGATGTGGACACGGTAGAGGCCCTCTTCACCTCCGGCATCATCAGCATGGCCGCAGATGCCTGCCGCATCCTCTCGATCCTGGCAGTCATCGCGGTGAAGAATATGGGCCTTGCGCTCATCCTGCTGCTGGTGCTCCCGCTGTTTGCGGTGTTCACCCGCCATGTGCAGAAAAAGATGCTGGCCGCACAGCTGGATAACCGCCGGGCGGTGGCCTCGGTGTCCGGACAGGTACCGGAGACCCTGCACAACATCCGCACCATCCGGGCGCTGGGGCTGGAAAGCTATATGGAAAAGCGGTATGACCGGCGCATCGGCGAGAGCTATGCCGCAGTGGAGCGGACAAATTTTTATGATGCGATCTACTCGCCGGTGGTGCTGCTGCTGAACGCTGTGGTGGTCGGCATCGTGATGCTCCTGTCTGCCTCCGGAAATGCAAAGATCCTGACCCTGTTTGGAATGTCGGTGGGCACATCGGTGGCTGTCATCAACTACATCTCCCGCATCTTTACCCCCATCGAGAGCCTTGGCATGGAGATACAGACCATCCAGTCCGCCATGGCTGGTGTGAAGCGAATCGATGCATTTCTGTCTCAGCCGGAGCGCACCATCCCCAAAGAGCGGAAGACCGCCGCACGCGGCGAGGTCGCGCTCTCTCATGTGACCTTCAGCTATGGGGAAAAGCCCGTCCTGCGGGACTTTTCCATGACGGTAAAAGAGGGTGAGCAGGTCACGCTCATTGGCAGAACGGGTGCAGGCAAGAGCACAGTGTTCCGCCTCCTGCTGGGGCTCTATCAGCCCCAGGCGGGCAGTGTCACCATCGGCGGCGTGGATGTCTCGGCCATCACGGATACCGAGCGGCGCAGATGCATCGGCTGCGTGGAGCAGCACTTTTCCCGGGTGCCGGGCACGGTGCTGGCCCAGATCACCCTGGGCGACCCGGGCATCACCCGGGAAATGGCAGAAAAGGCGGCAAAGCTTGCCGGGATAGATCCTGCCATCCGGACCCTGCCGGACGGCTACGACACGGTGTGCACAGACGGGATGTTCTCGCAGGGCGAGTGGCAGCTCCTGTCCATCGCCCGGGCCGCAGCGGCAGACCCCGCTGTGCTGCTTCTGGATGAGATCACGGCCAATCTGGACGCAGAGACAGAGGCGCGGGTGCTGGAAGCTTTGCGCCGCGCTTCCAGAGGGCGCACGGTGCTCTCGGTCTCTCACCGCATCTATGAAAATCTTGGAGGCCGGACGGTAGAAGTGAAACCGTTGACGGCATAAGAAAAAACTCCGGACTTCTTCCTGAGGGAAAAAGCCCGGAGCTTTTGTTTTCTGGATGGATGAGCCAACGGCTGTCCGCTGGCCGGAAAATTACTTCAGCTTGCCGTAGACCTCATCGGTGACTGGCTCGCACCATTCGTTGGAGCACTCGACGCCGGGCACCTCAACGGCCAGATGAGAGAACCAGCTGTCGGGGGCGGCACCGTGCCAGTGCTTGACCTCGGCGGGGATGTTGATGCAGTCGCCGGGGTGCATCTCGACGGCCTCCTTGCCCTCTTCCTGATAGTAGCCGCGGCCCGCCACGCAGACGAGGATCTGACCGCCGCCGCTCTTGGCGTGGTGGATGTGCCAGTTGTTCCGGCAGCCCGGCTCAAAGGTCACATTGTAGATGCCCACCTGCTGGGTGGAGACAGGGGCCAGATAGCTCTGGCCGATGAAATATTTTGCAAAGGCATCGTTGGGGGCACCGATGGGGAAGACCATGGAAGCCTGATGCTTTGCCTTGGCGCTCTCGTCCTCCGGCTCCACGGCCCACACCTCTTTGGCCATGTTGAACACAGCCCAGCCCTTGGGCCAGCCTGCATAGAATGCCACATGGGTGATGATGGCGGCGATCTCTTTCTGGGTCACGCCGTGGGCCTTGGCGTTCTGCAGATGGAACTTGAGGGAAGAATCGGTCACGCCGGAAGCCATGAGAGCCACCACGGTGATGATGCTCCGGGTCTTGAC
>DCCL01000054.1:3598-12366 GCA_002313795.1 Faecalibacterium prausnitzii | reverse complement strand
GGTTTTGCCGATACGCCGACTGCGCTGATCTGGGTCAGATCAAACTCCCGGCCAAGCTCTTCCATCATCTCCGGCAAAGCAGTGGTATGATGAAAAAGTGCATCGCTCTGACGCAGACCCAGCTGACCTTCCTTGACGGGCAGGAAGCGCTTTTTTGCGCAAACAACCTCTCCGGCTGTATCAAAGACGGCCAGAGAGGTTGCATAATTGCTGGTGTCAATGCCCAGCGTGCAGCGGCTCACAGCTGTTCAGGCTCTGCGGCATCCGCCGCATCCAGCCCCTGCTCACGCGCCACGGTGCCCAGCAGGCCGTTGACGAACTGGTAATCCTCGTCTGCACCGTATTTCTTGGTCAGCTCCACTGCCTCGTTGATGACGACGCCGGGCTTCTTCTCATCACCGTACAGCATCTCTGCCAGACCCAGGCGCAGCACCGTCAGGCTCACGCGGGGCAGGCGCTCCATCGTCCAGTTGCGCAGATGGGCGCTGATGAGGTCATCGACCTCTGCAGAGTGTTCATAATAAGCCCGCAGCAGACGCTGGCCAAACACATCCACAGGGTGCTCTTCGTCGCACTCGTGGTGGTTTTCCAGAGCCTCCTGCAGAGGGATGTCACCAAAGGTCTGAGAAAATGCCAGAAGAAAGGCATTTTCACGTGCTTCACGGCGGGGCAGAATCTTTTCCATAATGTTCCTCTCACAGCGGCAAAGCCCTCCCGTTTGCGGGAAGGCTGACCGCATTTTTTGCTTGCGTTTGTGTTTCTGTCTGACAGTCGGGCGCTCAGGCCTCCGGCTCAGCCGCCGGGGCCAGACCTGCGATCACAAGGTCTACGCGGCTGACTGTAACATTGGTCATGTTCTGGACTGCGGACTTGACGTTTTCCTGTACTTTTTCGGCCACAGCCGGGATACGTGCGCCAAAGGCAGCGATGATGTCCAGCGTGATCTCAGCTGTGCCATCCCGCATCTCCACGGTAACAGGCGACTGGACATTTGCACGCTCCAGCAGATCTTTCACCTTGCGGTTCTGATTGCCGCAGGACACATCTGCCACGCCTTCGATCTCCAGCGCTGCACAGCGCGCGATCTTGCCGATGACCTCTGTAGAGATCTGCAGACTGCCGCCTCTAAGATCCATGTTCTGTAAATCCATTCTATGGCCCTCCATCCAAAATGAGCGACTGCCCATTTTATTTTATGCGATCCATGCAAAAGGCACTGCCCTTTGCAAAACCTTTGATGTCATTATACCATTTTCTCCGGTTTTATACAACACCTTACTTTACTTCCACCACAGTAATGTTCTGTGCTGTCACCTCGCTCTTGCTGAGCACGATGTCCCGGATCTGCGCCACCTGTGCAGCTGTCAGGGCATCCCCGGAGGTCATCACCGTGAGGTCTGCCCGGCCGGACTGCAGAAAGCAGAGACAGTCCGCAAAGCCTTTGGCTTTTACCAGCGTTTCGATCTCATTTTCGGCATTGAGGCTCTCAAGGTTCGCGGTCAGCTGCTGGGTGCAGTTCTTTTTCTCTTCTGAAGAAAGGCCAGAAGTTTTGAGGGTCTTCTGGATGGTGTCCATTGCCTCATCGTGAGCTTTCTGGCGCTTGAGGCGGGCTTCCTCAAAGAACTTTGCCCCGGCATCGTTAGCCACACTTACCAGCTGGGCTTCCCCATAATTTTTGTTGGCGCTGGAAACCGCTTCTGCCTCCGTCATCAGTCCGTCCGTCACTGGGGCAGACACAGGCTCTCCCTCCACGACGGGTGCCGAGACATTTACGGCGTCTTCATCCACCCCGATGCCGGTGCGTGCATACTGCCAGTTGAGATATACAGCCACGACCAGCGCCGCTGCAAGAGTCAGTGCAGTGACCCTCCGCGTATTTTTTGCGATAGCTCTCATCTGTGTCTCCTCCTTATGTTTCGTGTATTTCATCGATGTAAAGATGTAAAAAGTCATCCCCGCCGCTGTTCCACGCAGATACGGTTAGACGGAACATCCAGCAATGCCCCTACCAGTTCTGTGATGCGGGCCGTGACCCGGATGTCTCCCCCGCCCTCGCACACCACTGCTACCCCGCATACCTTCGGGGTGCACACGGTCTGCGCCAGCGCAGTCCCATCGTCCAGCAGCACATGGGTCTGTTGTTCCTGGGTCTGTCCCGAGAGCGTGTCCAGCGCATAGATGGTCTCCTCTCCGCTTTCCAGTGTTATCATCACGGTGGTTTTTCCAGCCCCTTCCACCTGCGAGATGAGTCCCTCCAACTGCTGTTCCAGCTGCTGACGGTAGACGATTTCGTCCCTGGATGTATCGCCCGATGCCGCACTTTTCTCTCCCGGTGAAAACAGCTCCGACAGCAGGATGAGTGCCATGGCCGCAGCGCCCAGCAGAACTGCCAGCCGGGCACGGTTTTCTTTCCGGAGAAGGTTCGGGATCTGCGTGAAAAATTCATGATTCATGACACATTCTCCCCGCCGGGACTTTCCCATATGATATTTTCCGGCGCAAGCTGGAGCTGCTGCATGAGAAAGGACTCCACTGCCTGTTTCCGGTCGGGCTCGACTTCATTCTGGGAAAAGATACGAACCTCGTCCGCATTCACGCCCTCTGTGGTCTGCGTCAGAGAAATTTCCAGCTTTAAGTCTGCGCCTGTTTTTTGCCGACAGGCTCCTTCCAGAGTCCGGGAAAGTTCTTCCTGTGTTCGGACGAGCACAGCATCTTCCAGATTTCCGATCGATACCGCTTCTGCCTGCGGCAGCTCCAATGCGGCAAACGTCGTTTTCACCCCGGACAGAACATCCAGAAAGACTATTAGAATATATAATCCGGCCACCGCTTTTATGCATTTCTGCCCCCAGCCGGACCCCACCAGGCGGGAGATCAGCTCAGCGCAGATGCAGGCCGTACAAAACACAGCCGCTGACTGTTCCAGATGCCTCATCTCAACCGCCTCCCATTGCAAACAGCAGCACCACGCCTGCCGTCGTAATTCCAAAAAAGAGCGCCACCACTGCCGCCATACAGCGCACAGCCTCGGCCATGCAGTCGAAAAATGTCCGGCAGTGGGAAAGCCCTGCAAGAGAACAAAGCAGTCCACACCCCAAAAGCAGGGCAAGCTGTATCATCAGGCCGAGGTAGAGCGGCACAAACTCTGCGCTCAGCAAAGACAGCGCGGCCAGACCCAACCCGCTTTTCAGCATCTGAACCCCTGCAAGAATGGACTCAGCTGCGCTGCTCAGGGTCTGCCCGATAATGGGCACGCTTCCGGCCATTAGTTTTCCCGCCCGGAGCGAAAATCGGTCCAGCTGAAGGGCAGCCACCCGCTGCAGACCAAGCAAGAGGATCAGGAGCTTTCCGGCCCAGCCCAGTGCCTGTCGCAATGTACCGCCGACGCCCTTGCAGAATGCGGCCAGACCCGGTTCCGAGTTGATGCAGCAGGCAATGCTGAGCATCAGATAGCAGGATAGCAGCGGCTGTACAAATGCTGTGATGAGCTGTGCCAGAAAACACAACGCCGTCAGGAGCGCGCCGCTGGCGGCCCCTCCCGCTGCAGTCTCCCCTCCCATAGTCAGCACTCCGGCATAGACCGGCAGAAATCCCAGCAGAAAGCTGCGCCAGTTTTCCATCTGTTCGCAGAGCGCTTCTGCGTTTTTCAGCAGCCCTTCCCAGAGCAGGACTCCGCAGCCTCCGGCCGCAACAAGGTCAAGCAGTCCGGCATCTATACACTCGCCTGTGAGGAGATTCAATATTGCCGTCAGGGTCAGAAATAAAAGAACGGCAGTGTATTTCTGCACTGTCTGCCGCACCAATGAACCGAAGGATTGAGGAAGAAAACTCTTCAATACTTCCCATGGCGAGGAGGTTACAGTCTCCAAATCCAGATGGCTCTGTTCCAGATACAGCTGCCAGTATTCCTGTCCCGGAAGTGTCGATGTTCTATCGTTCAGTGCAGATGCCGCCGGGGAAACCAGACAAAAGCTCGTCCATAAAACCAGCAAAGCTACCGCCAGACGAAAGATACGTTTCGTTTTCATCCCATAATGCTCCCTAGTTTCTGCCCGATCTGTTCCAGCAGCGGCCATGCCGCGGCAAGCACCAGCACCCGGCCCGCCAACGCAGTACACCATGCCAATGATTCGGCCCCGGATTCCTCACAGAGCGAATGAGCATAGTCTGCTAGAAGGATCACCCCCGCGCAGCGGAGCAAACAGGAAAATGCATCTCCGCCTGCCCGACGTTCCAGCTTTGCCAGCCCGGCAAGCACTGTCTGCACCGCAGTGCTCACCTTCCACAGCACGATGACGGCAGTTCCCATGGAGACGAACAGTCCAAAGGCCGGTGCAGTTTTCTGAAACAGTGTGTACAGGACTGTGCCGACGACTGCCAGCCCCAGCACTGCAAGGGCGCTCATAGTGCAAAAAGTGACTTGATGGTGACGAAAAGCACGCTGATCTGCTTGACCAGAATAGACAGCACCACCACAAGCCCGGCTAATGTGGTCATCATGGCCTGATCTTCCCGTCCTGAACGAATCAGCAGCTGATTGAGTACGGCAACAATAATACCGATGGCCGCGATTTTGAAAATCAGGTCGATATCCATCTGCATTTCTCCTCTTTTTGTGCCGAAGTATTGAGCCTTTGGTTCCTCATTCAGAGACACAGCACAGCCGCCGCAAGTCCGGCAGCAAGTCCAAGTTTCCGGCTCAGTTCCAGTTTTGGCCGCGATTCCTCCCGGGCCTGCTGCAAAAGAGCCGTGAACTGCTCCTGATAAAATGTCAGCCATTGACACTCCTGTTCCGCTTCTTTGCGGCCAAGCTGCGAAAAGCACTCGACAAAACTGCTCTTTTCCGATTTTGTCAGGCCCGGAGGTGGTTTTAAATCATGAAAGCTGTTCCCTTCTATCCGGCTGTTCTGTTTCAGACTCCGGAACAAAAGTGTGAGGTCTGTACGGCGGTAAGAGATCTCCTGACGGACTTGCTGCAGCAGCAGAACGGTTCGCTCCAACGCTTCCAGATGCTGCCGCGTGGACAGGCAGGCGGCATCTCCGGCGCACCAGCCACAGCCCAGCCAGAACAGCGCGCATACAGCCCGCAGCGGCGTCACAGCACACGCACCTCCCTCAGTTGTCCCGGCTCTCTGCGCCCCTTCAGCAGTGCAATAAGGTGCAGTGCGCCGCATTTTTCCAAGTATTTCACCTGCGGGCGGCGGGCCAGCTCTTCCCAGCTGGAAGCGTGGATGGTCGCTATAAACTCTACCCCGCTGAACAGGCCCTGCTCCAGCGCATAAAGCTCGTCCATCCCGCCCAGCTCATCCAGAAGGATGACCTGCGGCGAAAGGGTCCGCAGGGCCATCTGCACGGCCTGTCCTTTTGGCACGCCGCTGAGCACATCGATGGGCAGAGCAAGAAGCGCATCTTCCGGGAATATCTCCCGCCGTTCATCGATGACTGTCACCGCCTTTTGCGCGCTTGCCAGCTCCCGGGCAATGCCGCGAAGAAGAGTCGTCTTTCCGCTGTCCGGCTCTCCCGCCAGAAGCATCCCGGTAAAATGGCTCTGTAAATAATGCTGTAGTTCTGAAGGCAGTGGAAATTCCCGGCTGCGTGCGATACGAATGTTGACCGAGTGCAGCTCCTGCAAGACTGTGTCCCCATGGGCACAGTAAAAGCGCCCGCCAAGACCGGCCCGACATCCGCAGGCCAACGTGACATATCCCGCTGCGATCTCTGTTTCGTGGCTGTGGACAGAGCCGCCGCAGAGGGTAACAAAGATCTCCTCCATCTGCAATGGTGTCAGCCGAAGCTTTTGCAGGGCGGGCGGTTCCGCCGGGCTGCAAAGCCGTCCGCAAATGTTCATCTGCACCCCACAGCCTGCCCGCAGCCGTATCTCGTGCACCTGCCCGGCGGTATCCAATGGTAAGTTACTCAATGGCCGCGCCAGCCATGCAGGCAGAGCCTTGACCGCACGATAATACTCGTCCATCCGATTTCTCCTTCCAGTTTTGATTTTGCTTTTGGTTGCTGCTGTTACATTAAAAAGTTGAATTGCTACACTGTATGCAGGAGGGACAAGTTTAGAACAGCTATGCCTGCGGACAAAAAAGACCCACACAGCAGGACAGCCCGCTGTGTGAGTCTTTGAGATCTGCGTTATTCCATCTTTTTATCTCATGTCTCAGGTTCATCCTTCAGCATGGCGAGGAATTCTTCTTCGGTCAGGACCGGTACACCCAAAGCCTGCGCTTTGGTCAGCTTGGAGCCTGCGGCGGTGCCTGCAACGACATAGGAAGTCTTTTTCGAGACCGAGCCGCTGGCCTTGCCGCCGTTTTTAACGATAAGTGCCTCCGCCTCATTGCGGGAAAGCGTTTCCAGCGTACCAGTGACAACCAGCGTTTTACCCGCCAGTTTATCCCCCTTCGGTTCACCCTTCCAGGTCATATTCACGCCTGCGTCTGCCAGACGGTGAATGAGGTCGGTTGTGCCATCTTTCGCAAAAAATTCCACGACGCTCTGTCCCATCACGCCGCCAAAACCGTCTATCTCGCTGATTTTTTCAATGTCAGCCTCCCGGATGGCTTCCAGGGTGCCAAAGTGCTCTGCCAGCAGAGCAGCGGCCTTATCGCCGATGTTGCGGATGCCAAAACCAAACAACAGCTTATCAAGGTTGTTCTGCTTGGAATTTTCGATGGCATGGAGCAGGTTGGTAGCACTCTTTTCCTTGAATTTTTCCAGCGTCAGCAGCTGTTCCAGCGTCAGGTCATAGAGATCCGCTGCCGAATGGACAAAGCCTTTTTCCACCAGCTGGGTGGCAACCGCCTTGCCAAGGCCGTCAATGTCCATAGCGTCACGGGACGCAAAATGGATGATATTCCGCAGAGACTGGGCCGGGCATTCCGGGTTGACACAGCGCAGAGCTGCCTCATCTTCCAGATGGACGACCGGGGCACCGCAGGAAGGACAGACTTCCGGCATCTGGTAAGGTTCAGCGTCCTCCGGGTGACGGACGACTCCGATGACTTCCGGGATGATATCGCCTGCCTTTCGCACCTGAATGGCATCCCCGATGCAAAGTCCGAGCTGACGGATGAAATCTTCATTGTGGAGTGTTGCACGGGAGACCGTCGTGCCTGCAAGGAACACCGGGTCAAAGCAAGCAGTAGGGGTCAGGACGCCGGTGCGGCCCACAGCGACTTCAATGCTGCGCAGTATGGTCTCCTTGACTTCCGGCGGATATTTGAACGCAATGGCCCACCGAGGGAATTTATTGGTGGAGCCCATCAGGTCACGCTGGGCGAAGTTGTTTACCTTGATAACGGCACCGTCCATATCAAAATCCAGTTTGGAGCGGTTCTGACCGATCTGCTCGATCTCTGCAATGGCATCCTCAATGTTGTGCACAATATGGTAGCGCGGCGAGACCGGCAGACCAAGGCTCTTGAGGTAATCCAGACTTTCGGCATGGGTGGTCAGCTCTTTGCCGCGGATCTGCTGGACATTGAAAATAAAAATGGACAGACCGCGGCTGCCGGTGATTTTTGCGTCTTTCTGGCGCAGAGAGCCTGCCGCCGCATTGCGGGGATTCTTAAAGGGGGCCGCCCCCTGCAATTCCTGCTCCGCACAAAGATGCTGGAACGCCTCATGGGGCATATAAACTTCGCCCCGAACTTCGAGAAACTCCGGGGCATTTTTGAGCTTTTTCGGGATCTTCTTGATGGCCCGGACATTGGCGGTGACATCTTCGCCCACTACGCCATCACCACGGGTGGAAGCCCGCACCAATTCTCCATTCTCGTACTCAAGACTGCAGGAAAGACCATCGATTTTGATCTCCACAACATACTCCGGGTCGATGCCCGCATCCCGGACGCGGCGGTCAAAATCACGCAGTTCATCGTAAGAAAACGCATCCAGCAGACTTTCCATCTTCACGGTATGCGTCACCTTGGCAAAGCGGCCGCTGGGGGTGCCGCCCACATGCTGGGTAGGAGATGTGGGCGTAATAAGCTCCGGGTACTGGGCTTCCAGTGCCTTCAGTTCCCGGGTCAGGGCATCATACTCAAAATCTTCCAGTTCAGGGGCATCCTGATCGTAATAAAGACGGTTATTCTTTTCAATAATAGCACGCAGTTCTTCCACGCGCTTTTTTGCCTGTTCCAGTTCCACTTGTCTCCACTCTCCTGCCTGATGCAGACCGTATATCCTGCATCTTATTTTCCTTGCAATAGTATACCACAAAACTGCCCCGGACGCAAAAAACGGAGCTGTCCGTTCCCTTTTGCAGGAAAAAACAGCTCCGCAATAATTTTGAAAAATCAGATCGAAATCGTATTGCAGACGTCCACCAGGACCGGGTCGATGCTCTTGGTCATCTCCAGAGCCTCGTCCACAGGGTAATCCACCAGCTTCTCGCCCTTCATGCCGACGATGCGGTTATATTTGCCCTGCTCCAGCAGACAAACAGCATGATAGCCCATTGCGGAAGCATTCACTCGGTCACGGAGGGTGGGAGAACCGCCGCGCTGGACATGGCCCAGAATGGTAGCACGGGTGTCGATGCCGGTGCGGGCCTGGATCTCGTTGGCGATCTCCTGAGAGTGGCCGATGCCCTCTGCCACGATGACGATGAAGTGACGCTTGCCGGTGCGCTGCGTCTCAACGATCTTATCGAGGATGTCGCGCTGCATATCAAATTCCTTCTCAGGCAGCAGCACTGCCATAGCACCGGAAGCGATAGCAACGTTCAGGGCAATGTAACCGGCGTTGCGGCCCATGACCTC
>DCCL01000054.1:0-3505 GCA_002313795.1 Faecalibacterium prausnitzii | reverse complement strand
TTCATGGCGGTATCATAGCCGATGGTGTAATCAGTGCAGGCAATATCGTTGTCGATGGTGCCGGGCAGACCGATCATCGGGATGCCGCGGTGTGCCAGCTCACGGGCGCCACGGTAGGAGCCGTCGCCGCCGATGACCACCAGCGCATCGATGCCCAGTTCACGGCACTTTGCAGCACCTTTATCCTGACCCTCTTTGGTCTTGAACTCAAGGCAGCGTGCGGTGTAAAGAATGGTGCCGCCTGCGGAGATGATGTTCGAGACACTGCGCAGGTTCATTTCAAAGCACTCGCCGTTCAGCAGACCGTTATAGCCGCGCTGAATGCCGATCATCCGGAAGCCCTTGTGCAGGCCGGTACGGACCACGGCACGGACTGCTGCGTTCATGCCGGGGGCGTCGCCGCCGCTGGTGAGAACACCGATCGTCTTGATTTGCTTTTCCATTGAGAGATTCCCTCCAATTTGTTTCTTCACTTACCACTCGGAGAGCGCGCATCCCCTTCTTCACAGATGCGGCCTCATACGATGCAACATATTTGCTATGGCTTGCCTTGGTTAATTATATCACAAAATCAGTCGTTTGGGAACAGCGCCGTTGTAGAAATTGGTGCACAGAAATGTCATTTTGTTGCAACATTATGCTCGCCCAGCAGACGTTTCAGCTCCTGCATCAGCAGCGGATGACCCGAAGCATAGAGCCGCCGGGGTGCAGCCAGCTTCTGTTTCACATCCTCCAGATAGAAAATGACGGGCATATCGCCATCGAATATCTCCAGAAGATTTATTACTTTCGCATACTCCGGGCAGCTACGGGAAGGCAGACGGACATAGAGCCGCTGCGCTGCATCCCGCATCAGGTCGGGGCGGTTGGCCTGCGGGCGTTTCGGGTCGTAGCCCTCAATGGGCGAAATGCTCTCGGCCATCAGCTTGGAAGGCTCGTCTTCCCGCACGGAGAGACGGCCCTCAATGACCACGACTGCATTTTCTTTCAGGGCGTCACGGAAAGTGTCCAGCACCCGGGGGAATACGATGACCTCCATGGTACCGGTCAGGTCTTCCACGCTGGTAAAGGCCATCATGGTGTTGGATTTTGTGGTCATCATCCGGTTTTTGACGATGGTACACACGATACGGACATGACTGCCGTCCAGACCGTGGGACTCCTCACCGGTGAGGGCCTTGATGCTGTGAGAGGCAAACCGCGCCGACTGCTCCCGATAAGCATCCAGCGGATGCCCCGACAGATACAGACCGCTGACCTCTTTTTCCTGCTGAAGCAGTTCCGTGTGGCTGTATTCCGGAAAAAGCTTGACCTCGTAGTTGTCCGTATCGGCAGACTGCGTTTCGCCGCCCATCACCGAGAACAGGTCAAGCTGTCCCTCGAGGTTGCGGCGGGAGTCGCTCTCCACGCTCTTGATGATGCCGTCCACGGCCTCCACAAGGCTGTGGCGGTTGACACCCATGCTGTCAAAGGCACCTGCCTTGATAAGGCTTTCCACGGCCCGGCGGTTCAGTTCGGTGCCATGCATCCGCTTGCAGAAATCATACAGGCTGGTGTAGGGCTTTCCCTGCCGCTCTTCTACCACTTTTTCGATGAGGTTGCGGCCTACGTTTTTCACTGCATTCAGGCCGAAGCGAATCTTTCCGCCGTCCGCAGTGAATCCTCCTCGGGAAACGTTGACATCCGGCGGCAGGACCTTGATGCCCAGACGAGCACATTCTCCGGAATATTCGATGACCTTATCCGTATTGTCCAGCACACTGGTGAGCAATGCTGCCATAAATTCGCTGGGATAATGGCACTTGAGGTAGGCGGTCTGGAATGCGACATAGGCATAGCAGGCGGCATGGCTTTTGTTAAAGGCGTAGGACGCAAAACTGGACATCTCATCGTAAATCTCATTGGCGACCTTTTCCGAGATGCCATTGGCCACACATCCCGGGCATTCGTGGCCCGGCTCGGTGCAGCCATGGACAAAATGCTCCCGCTCAGCCTCCATGACGGCGTGCTTCTTTTTGCTCATGGCGCGGCGCACCATATCCGCCTGCCCAAGAGAATACCCGGCAAGCTTGCGGAAGATCTCGATGACCTGCTCCTGATAGAGGATGCAGCCGTAGGTAACGGAGAGGATGGGCTGCAGCATCGGGTGCTTGTATTTGACGAGTGACGGATCCTGCTTGCAGGCGATCAGGCGCGGGATCGATTCCATCGGGCCCGGCCGGTAAGCGGCGACGATGATGGACAGATCTTCGATCGACTGCGGCTTCAGGCCCATGCACACGCCCGTCATACCGGTCGATTCCATCTGGAACACACCGGCGGTCCGGCCCTGCGTGAGCATGTCCATGACCTTCGGATCGTTGTCGGTGACGCGGGCCATGGAGAAGTCCGGCTCGGTCTTGCGGATGTCGCAGATGGCGTCATCGATGACAGTGATGTTGCGCAGGCCGAGGAAGTCCATCTTGAGAAGCCCCAGCTCCTCCAGCGTCGTCATGGTATATTCGGTGACGATCGTGCCGTCGTTCGTCGCCAGCGGCACGTAGTCATAGACCGGGAGCTTGGTGATGACGACGCCTGCGGCATGCGTCGAGGTGTTGCGCGGCATACCCTCGATGGCCTTCGCCGTATCGACCAGCTCCCTGACCCGTTCGTCGGAGTCGTACATCTGCCGCAGCTGCGGCGACTGCTTCAGCGCGTCCGCCAGCGTCATGTGCGGCGTCGGCGGCACGAGCTTGGCCACCGCGTCCGTCTCGGCGTAGGTGAAGTTCATCACGCGGCCGACGTCGCGGATAGAGCCGCGCGCAGCCATGGTACCGAAGGTGACGATCTGTGCGACATGGTCCTCGCCGTATTTGCGCCGGACGTAGTCGACGACCTCGGCGCGCCGGGTGTCGCCGAAGTCCATATCGATATCGGGCATCGTCACGCGCGCCGGGTTGAGGAAGCGCTCGAAATAAAGCCCGTATTTCATGGGGTCGATCTCGGTGATGTGCAGGCAGTAGGTGACCATCTAGCCCGCGGCGCTGCCGCGCCCGGGGCCGACCGGGATCCCGGCCGATTTGGCAAAGCGCACGAAATCCCACACGATGAGGAAGTAATCGGTAAAGCCCATCTTCTCGATCATGTCGATCTCGTAGTCGAGCTGCTGCATATATTCCGGGTGCTCCGTCCCGTAGAGCTCGTCAAAGCCCTCGCGGCAGAGCTGCTTGAGATACGAAAGGCTCGTCACGCCCTCCGGGAGCTTGAATTCCGGCAGGAAATACTTGCCGAACGTAAACTCCACATTGCAGCGCTCCGCAATTTTTACTGTATTGTCAAACGCCTCCGGCACGTCCGGGAACAGCTCGCGCAGCTCCTCTTCGCTCTTGAGATAGAATTCCTCCGTCTCAAATTTCATGCGGTTCGGGTCGTCGACGGTCTTGCCGGTCTGGATGCAGAGCAGCACGTCGTGCGCGTAGGCATCCTCTTTTCGAAGATAGTGCGCGTCGTTCGTCACGACGAGCGG
>DCCL01000142.1:5307-7410 GCA_002313795.1 Faecalibacterium prausnitzii | reverse complement strand
ACTTCACTGAACGGCGCGGCGCTGGCTTTTTGTGATTTCTGCTACATCTTTGGGATCATCAAGGGCGAGCAGCCCCTGATCTGCAACGGCGACGACCGCCGCCTGCGGCGGAAACAGGGAGGAGCTGTTGGGGCAGCAGCCAGCAGGATGCAAGGCCCGCTCAAGGGCCGAAGCAGACGCTGGGAGCCGCAACCCGTCGCCTCCCGCGCTTCGGAAGCAGCGGGTGCTTTTCTGGTTCTCTTTTGGCACGCAAAAGAGAATATATCCAAAGCCTGAAGAAAAAAGCATTTTGCCCGTAGAGTCTGTATTTTGCGGAAAGCAGAAAGGACAGAAAAATGTTTACACCCAAGCAATTCGCCGGCACCCACTGCGGCTGCCGCTATCAGCAGGACTACCGCCCTACTCTGGGCCGGGACGGCAAAAAGGAATCCGGCACCCTGGAAGTCATCAAGTTCTATTATGATGGTGCCATCCGGATGGAGCAGCACTGTTATGGTGAGGCGGCGACGTTCGTGTTCGGTGTCTGGGCCGAGCGGATGGATGAGGACGGCACCCTGCACTGGGCCCTGCCCGACCGCCGCAAGAGCTACTATGATGAGGCTTATCTGCCGAAGAAGCTCGACCGGGTGGATGAAGCCGGGAATCTCTATTTCGACGGCAGTCCCTTCCCCTGGAAGCTGGCGGATGATTTCGCCGAGGATAAGCGTTGGGGCTACCCTAAGTGGAAAGTGGCGCTGGGGAAACTCATTGGAAAAGGCAGGAAATGAGACTGTGTCACGAAATTTGAGTATTCCGATTGACATACTAGGGAATGATATGTTATGATATAACCATTGTGTCAAATGGAGAAATTATGCAAGTGTTCTGCCGGGCTTTGAGAGGGCGCGGCGTGCTGCATTTCATCAGAAAGGATCATTCCTATGGAAAACACAGAAAAAGTGGTTTATCTGGATAATGCGGCCACGACTGCCTGCGCTCCCGAAGTGCTGGCTGTGATGGTCGAGGCTCTGAGTGGTGCCTGCGGCAACCCCAGCAGCCACTACAGCGTGGGCTACGAGGCCAAGGAGTTCGTGGATAAGGGCCGCGCACAGGTGGCAAAGGCCATCAATGCCTCCCCGGCCGAAATCTTCTTCACCGGCTGCGGCTCTGAGGCCGACAACTGGGCCGTAAAGGGCACTGCCTTCACCAAGGCCCGCCAGAACAAGAAGCACCTCATCACCAGCGCCTTTGAGCACCACGCCATCATGCACAGCATGGCCGCTCTGGAGCGTCTGGGTTTCGAGGTCACGTATATCCGCCCCACCTCTGAGGGCTATATCCGCCCTGAGGACGTGGAGGCTGCCATCCGTCCCGACACCGCACTGGTCAGCATCATGATGGCCAACAACGAGATCGGCACCATCCAGCCCATCAAGGAGATCGCGGAGATCGCCCACAAGCACGGCGTCTGGATGCACACTGATGCCGTTCAGGCTGTGGGTGCCATCCCGGTGGATGTGCAGGAGCTGGGCGTGGATATGCTGTCCATGAGCGCCCACAAGTTCAACGGCCCCAAGGGTATGGGTGCACTCTACTGCCGCAAGGGCGTCTGGCCCCAGAACCTCATCGACGGCGGCAGCCAGGAGGCCCGCCACCGCGCCGGCACCGAGAACGTGGCCGGCATCGCCGGTATGGGCAAGGCCCTCGAGATGGCCACAGAGCATCTGGAAGAGCGGATGTCCCACGAGAAGGAACTGCGGGATTACGTCATTGACCGTATCCTGAAGAACATCCCCGAGACCCGCCTGAACGGTGGTCTGGAGCACCGCCTGCCCGGCAATGTGAACATCAGCTTCCCGGGTCTGGAGGGTGAGACCATCCTGCTGGATCTCGATATGCACGGCATCTGCGCCTCCACCGGCTCTGCCTGCAACTCCGACAGCCTCGACCCCAGCCACGTGCTGCTGAGCATCGGCGTGCCGGAGGAGATCGGCCATGGCTCCATGCGGTTCACCTTTGGCCCGCAGAACACCATGGAAGAAGCAAAATATCTGTGCGATGTGCTGGAGGAGGTCATTCCCCGCCGCCGTGCTATGAGTTGTATGTGGCTGCAGGGTCAGAACA
>DCCL01000142.1:0-5131 GCA_002313795.1 Faecalibacterium prausnitzii | reverse complement strand
GATGTCAAGTTCCTCACCTTCGGCTGCGGCGCAGCCATCGCCACCAGCAGCATGGCCACCGACCTCATCAAGGGCAAGACCATCGACGAGGCCCTGAAGCTGACCAACAAGGCTGTTGTCGAGGCTCTGGAAGGTCTGCCTCCCATCAAGGTGCACTGCTCTGTCCTGGCTGAGCAGGCCGTCAAGTCCGCTCTGTCCGACTACTACCGTCGTCAGGGCATCGACCCGGAACCCATCGTGGGCAAGCTGGAAGAGGACTGCGACCATTGCAGCGGTGAGAGCTGCGGCCACTAAGACCCAAGCTCCGATCTGAAAAATATCACAAGGCCCGGCGGATGCTGTCACAGGCATCCGCCGGGCCTTTCTGCACCCTTGAAGCATCTGCGGCATAGGATGGCCCACAGAGATGCAGGAGGGGGGACTTGCGGTGGAAGGACAGAAACGCTTTGCGGTGGTGGGCACCGACGCCCGTCAGGCCGCTGCGGCCCGGGCGCTGGCCCGGGCAGGATATGCCGTGGGCGGGCCGGAGCAGATCGCGCTGGCGGATTATATCCTGCTGCCCCTGCCGTTGGATGCCGCCCGCACCCCGCTGGCGGAGCTTCTGCGGGCGGCAAGGCCCGGCACGCTGGCGCTGGGCGGGATGCTCGCGGAAGAGGCAAAGGCCATTGCCGCCGGGGCAGGAGTGGAGCTGGTGGATTACTTTGCACGGGAGGAGCTGACCATCCGGAACGCCATCCCCACGGCAGAAGGCTGCATCGGCATCCTGATGCGGGAACGGGACCGCACCCTCTGGGGCAGCAGTATCCTGCTGACCGGCTTCGGGCCGGTGGGGCAGGCGCTGGGCGTCCGGCTGGCAGCGCTGGGGGCGCAGGTGACGGCAGCGGCCCGCCGCCCGGCACAGCGGGCGCTGGCAGAGAGCCTTGGCCTGCGGAGCATGGAGATCGCCCGGCTGGAACAGCTGGCCCCGGCCTTTGATACGGTGGTGAATACGGTGCCTGCGCGGGTGCTGAACAAAGCAGTGCTGGCGGCGCTGCGGCCCGGGAGCCTCATCATTGACCTGGCATCCCGCCCGGGCGGCACCGATTTTGATGCCGCCCGGCAGCTGGGACATCGGGCCATCCATGCCCTGAGCCTGCCCGCCGCCTGTGCGCCCGAGACGGCGGGAGAAGCCGTGGCGCAGACGGTGTGTGATATCATTGCGCAGAGGGAGGAAGCATCATGAGTCACGAGGAAAGACGCTGCGCAGCATTTGCGGTCTGCGGCAGCTTCTGCACGCTGGAAACGGCGCTGGAATCTGCGCAGGCCCTGCGGGAGCAGGGGTGGGAACTGCTGCCGGTGATGAGCTTCGCGGCAGAGCAGGACACCCGGTTCGGCCCGGCCTTCCTCTGGCGGCAGCGGCTAGAACAGCTCACCGGGCATCCAGTGCTGGATACTCTGCAGGCCGTGGAGCCTCTGGGGCCAAGGCATCTGGCCCGGGCACTGGTCATCGCGCCCTGCACAGGGGCCACGCTGGCCCGGCTGGCGGCAGGACTTTCGGATACCCCGGTGACGCTGGCCGCAAAGAGCCTGCTCCGGGTGGGGGGTCCAATCGTAATTGCCATCTCTACCAACGATGGGATGGGAGCTTCCGGGGAGAACATCGCCCGGCTCTATCAGCGCAAACATTATTATTTTGTGCCCTACGGGCAGGATGACCCCGGCACCAAGCCCCAGAGCCTGAAAGCCCGGTTCGAGCTTCTGCCCCAGACGTTGGAAGCCGCCATGGAAGGCCGGCAGTTACAGCCGGTGCTGCAGTGTCCCTGTGGGTGAGGGGGATTTTATGGGGAGAAAGCAGAGGGAGAGTTCCTGCATGCTGAAAGCCGCTTTGCAGGAACTCCCCCTCTGCTGTGCCGCAGGGCAGGGTGGAACTTCTTGGAAAGTGCCTTCGGGGCGTCTTTTCAGCCGGGTCAAAGTGTGGTATACTATTCCTATCTATGTTGACTTGTGGAGAATGAAAGAATGAAAAAACACCTCGCTGCATTGTTTACAGCGTTGTTCCTGCTCTGCATGGCACTGCCTGCCGGTGCAGTTGGCCCGGCCATGACGGCCACCGAAGCCTACTGCATCATCGATGCAGATACCGGCCTTGTACTGGCACAGCAGAATATGGAGGAAGAGCTGCACCCGGCGTCTATCACCAAGGTGATGACCCTGGGCCTTGCCTGCCAGAAAGCTCAGGGAAACTGGGACGGCGTGAAGCTCACCGTCTCCCATGAAGATGTCTACTCCCTTGCAGGCACCGATTCCAGCCACATTGCCCTGCGGGAGGGGGAAGAGGTGCCATTGGAAGATGCCCTCTATGGCACCATGATGGCCAGCGCCAACGACGGTGCCAACCTGCTGGCGGAATACTTCGGCGGCACCATTGAAGGCGGTGTGGAGACCATGAACGCGCAGGTGGCGGCGCTGGGACTGAAACACACCCATTTTGCCAACCCCCACGGCATCAGCGATGATGACCACTACACCAGCTGTTATGATATGGCCCAGATCCTGCGCTGGGCGCTGACCCAGCCGGGGTTCGAGACGCTCTTCACCCGCAATGAGATGTACACCATGGCCCCCACCAATCTCCAGCCTGTGACCCGCTATTTCTCTCAGCAGGACAGGATGCGGCTGAGCTACAGCAAGTTCTACATCCCGGCCATCCTTGGTTCGAAGATCGGCTACACCAACATTGCCCGTTATACCTATGTCTGTCTGGCGGAGCAGAACGGCGTCCGGCTCATCTGCGTGACCATGCAGACTCAGACCAAACCTGAAAAATACAGCGACGTCCGCACCCTGCTGGACTACGCTTTCTCACATTTTACCGGTTATACGGATATCCCCTCCCAGGGGCTGACGGCAGAGCTGGAAACAGCGGGCGGCGGCGCTTCGCTGGGCAGTGTGACCGTCACCGACCCGGGCACCCGCCTGCTGCTGGCAGACGGCGTGACGGCAGAAGATGTTTCCGTCACCCTTGAGCTGCCGGAGCGGTATATCCTGGGCACGGAACCGGAAGCCTATGCCGTATATACCATCAATGGCGGGGACAAACAGGAATCCACGAGCGTCCGGGTGCCGGCCTCGATCACCGGGCTGGACGAGCTGCTGGAGGCGAACACCGGAAAGCAGCTGGGAACGGCGGCCAGGGCACATCCTCTGAAGACCGCCGGAAAGCTCATTGCCATCTCGCTGGGCTGCACGGTGGCCGCCGCTGTGGTGACGGTAGGCGTCATGCGGTTCCTGCGCAGGCAGAAGAACCGGCGCCGCAAAAACAACAGGACTCAATCCGCGCAAAAGCCGCAAAAGGCTTTTCCATATACGAAAGAACAACAGGAAATAAAACAAAACAGAGAGGAAAATCATCATGGGTAAATTCACTTTCACGCAGACCGAGATCCCCGGTGTCGTCGTTATTGAGCCGCAGGTGTTCGGCGATGACCGCGGCTACTTCATGGAGACCTACCAGAAGGATCAGTTCGTTGCTGCCGGCATCGACAAGGAATTTGTGCAGGACAACCAGAGCCGCTCCACCCGCGGCGTGCTGCGCGGCCTCCACTTCCAGAAGAATCACACGCAGGGCAAGCTGGTCCGTGTGACCAAGGGTGAGGTCTACGACGTGGCCGTGGACTGCCGTCCCCACAGCGCTACCTTCGGCAAGTGGGTGGGTGTGACCCTCAGCGAGGAGAACAAGAAGATGTTCTATATCCCCGAGGGCTTTGCACACGGCTTCCTCGTCCTGAGCGATGTGGCCGAGTTCTGCTATAAGTGCACCGATGTCTACGACCCCACCAGCGAGGGCGGCATCCCCTACGATGACCCCACCGTGAACGTTCAGTGGCCCGACTGCGGCTGCGAGCACAAGACCAGCGCCAAGGACAAGCTGCATGAACCCTTTGCCGCCCAGAAGTTCGAGTTCTTTGAAAAGTGGTGATCGCCCGTGAAAAAACTCAAGGCAATGTTCAACGGCTTCTGGCGTTACCGCTATCTGCTGTGGAACCTAGTCAGCCGTGATTTCAAGCTCAAGTACCGCCGCAGTGTGCTGGGCGTGGTGTGGAGCGTGCTCAACCCCCTGCTCATGTGTCTGGTGTACTGGGCCGTGTTCAGCAGTCTGATGGATATGCGGGGCAGCGGCATCGACAACTTCCCGGTCTTTCTGATGTGCGGCCAGCTGCTCTTCAACTTCTTCAATGAGGCCACCTCCACCAGTATGAGCAGTGTGCTGAGCGCAGCTTCCCTGCTCAAGAAGGTGTATATCCCCAAGTATGTGTTCCCGCTGGAAAAGTGCTGCTTTGCCATGGTCAACTGCGTGTTCAGCTTCGTGGCGCTGGCACTGGTCATGGTGTTCACCGGCAGCCCCATCCACCTCACCGTCATCGAGGCCCTTTACCCGCTGGTGACGCTCTTCTTCTTCAGCCTGGGCGTGGGCCTGTTCCTGGCGGCGGCTACCGTGTTCTTCCGGGATATCATGCACATCTGGAGCGTCTTCATCACGGCACTGCTCTACTTCTCTGCCATCTTCTATGACCCCACCCAGATGACCTTCTCCATCGGCGGTTTCAACATGCAGCAGATCATCAAGCTGAACCCCATGTACTGGTATATCACCGGCTTCCGCCGCACCCTGATGTGGGGCATCCCGCTGGACTTCAATATGTTCCTGGTCTGCGGCCTCTGCGCCCTCATCTCCATGCTGGTGGGCGTTCGGATGTTCCGCAAGACACAGGACCGCTTCGTGCTGCATATATAAGGAGGGGAGAACTATGGAACCGATCATCAAAGTGGACAACGTGTCCATGTGCTTCAACCTCTCCACCGAAAAGCACGAGAGTCTGAAGGAATATCTCCTGGCTCTGGTGCAGGGCCGTCTGCAGTACGACGAGTTCTATGCCCTCAGGGACGTGAGCCTGGATATCATGCCCGGCGATTTCTACGGCCTTGTGGGCCTGAACGGCTCGGGCAAATCCACCCTGCTCAAGACCATTGCAGGCGTGTATAAGCCCACCAAGGGCAAAGTGACGGTGCGGGGCACCATCGCCCCCCTCATCGAGCTGGGTGCAGGCTTTGATATGGACCTGACGGCCCGGGAGAACATCTACCTCAACGG
>DCCL01000181.1:7873-9271 GCA_002313795.1 Faecalibacterium prausnitzii | reverse complement strand
CAGCGCAGGAAGGTGGATTTGCCACAGCCGGAGGGGCCGATGAGACAGACCACGTCACCGCGGTAGATGTCGATGTCGATGCCTTTCAGGACGTCGAGCTTGGGGGTGGGCTGCTTTGCGCCCGGCTTCTTTTCGCCGCCGTAGGTCTTGGTCAGACCACGGACTTCCAGAATCTTATCGGTCACTCTGAGCCAGCCTCCTCTCAAATTTTGCAAGCAGACGGGTGAAGATCATGACCAGCACCAGATAGATGAGGGCCACGCCGAACAGGGGGAACATGGCCTCATAGGTGCGGTTCATGATGCCCTGAGCTGCATACAGCAGTTCCTTGCCGCCGATGACGGTGATCAGGGAAGTATCTTTCAGCAGCATGATGAACTCGTTGCCCAGTGCAGGAAGCACCGCGCGGATAGCCTGAGGGATGATGATGACCACCATGGTGGTCATGTAATTGAGGCCAAGGCTGCGGCCGGCTTCCATCTGACCGGGGTCAACGGCCATCAGGCCGCCGCGGATGATCTCGGAGACATAAGCGCCCGAGTTGATGCCCAGTGCCAGCGCACCCACCATGGTGAAGTTGCGGCTGTTGTTGAAGATGACCATGCTCATGATGAGCAGCTGCACCATCATAGGAGTGCCGCGGATGATGGTGGTGTAGACCTCGCACACCACGTTGAAGAAGCCCAGCACCGGGTTTCTGCGGCTGGAACGCTGCTGGTCGTGGGCCACACGCACCAGAGCCACCACGCTGCCCAGCAGGATGCCCAGCGCCAGAGCAATGGCAGTGACCAGCAGGGTGGTGCCCACGCCCTCAATGTACTGAAGCCAGCGGTCTTTCAGGATGAACGCCTGATAAAATTTGTAGAACAGCTCCTGCCCCACGTCGAGCCGTGTGCCGCTTTTCAGCAGCTCGCTCAACAGTTCATATTGTGCGGCCATTCGCATCTTCACCTTTCTTTTGTAAAAATTTTGTAACCTGTCTCTTTCAAAAAAGGGGAGGAGCCTTTTCAGGCCGCCTCCCCCCTGACGCGGAAAGTAACGCGCTGATCAGTCAGCGGTGATGTACTTATCAACGATGGACTGCAGAGTGCCGTCAGCCTTCAGCTCTTCCAGAGCAGCATTGACAGCATCCAGCAGAGCGGTGTTGTCCTTGTTCATGCCGATGGCGTAATCCTCCTCAGCGTAGCTGGTGTCGAGGATCTTCAGGCCGGGGTTGGCAGCGACGAACTCCTTAGCGGGAGCGTTGTCGATGACGACAGCGTCCACCTGACCATTGTTCAGAGCCTGCACAGCGGTCAGGCCGTTGTCGTAAGCCACGACGGAATCATCGCCGAAGTCATCGGAGCAGTAGATGTAGCCGGTGGTGCCGCGCTGGGTGCCGATCTTCTTGCCGGCCAG
>DCCL01000181.1:0-7693 GCA_002313795.1 Faecalibacterium prausnitzii | reverse complement strand
TGCACGCTCAGCAGAGCAGCGTCGAAGTCCATATCGTCGATCTGGAGCTCCAGACCCAGCTTGTCAGCGATGGCCTGAGCGGTATCGACGTCGATGCCCTCAAATGCGCCTGCATCGGTGGTCATCTCGTACGGNNNNGCGTTGGTAGCCATGGTCAGCTTGCCAGCCTCAACGGTGGTCAGCTCAGCAGCGGCAGCGCTGGAAGAAGCAGCCTCAGAAGAAGCAGCCACAGAGCTTGCAGCAGCGGAAGAAGCGGTGGAGGCAGAGCCACCGCAGGCGGTCAGAGCCAGAGCGGCAACGGTCAGGCCAGCGGCAGCCAGGAAGCTGCGGCGAGAGATCTTTTTCATATTCAAACACTCCTCTTTATGTGCATAACATTTGCAACTCTCTGCCACGATGCGAATCATCGAGGATTCAGAGAACGGGTTTAGTATAGATTGTACAATTTGAAAAGTCAAGTGTTGTGCAAAAAATCCATCAAATTGAAACCGAATTGCAAACAATTATGCAGAATATCGGAGTTGTGATATGAATATATGCAGAAATGCACGGAGGAGGCCGGGTGGCCTGATGCTGCATCTTATCGGCGGGGCAGTCCGGCAGTTCCCTGCCAGCAATCGCAAACGTTGTTTGCGATTGAGCCGCTTGGCAGTGAACCGCCCTCCGCCCCGCCTTCCGGAACCGCCCGGAAGCTCGGAAAGGTCAGACCGTCCTTGCCAGCTCCGCTTCGCTGCGCTTGGGCACGCAGTAGTTGCGGTCAGCGTCCAGATAATATTTTACGCCGGTATCTTCCGTCATGGGAACGACCTTTGCCGTGTGGGTGGGGTAGCCCAGAGCGATCATGAAAGCCAGCTTATCCGGCAGGGCGATGCTCAGCAGTTCACTGATGGCAGGTTTGTTGATGGCACCCATGATGCAGCTGCCTACGCCCTTGTCCCATGCGGCCATGGTAATGTTGGCCATGGCGATGCCGGTGTCCGTGTTCAGGTCGCCGGGAATGGAGGTATCCTGTACCACGGCCAGATACATCACCGGCAGCTCGTCGGCCTTGGGCGTGCCCTGCTCCGGGGGCAGATAGGCAGCCCACTTGACCAGCGGCTGTACCTTCGCCACCATCTCAGGACTCTGCACCACGACGAGTTTCACAGCCTGACGGTTTGCGCCGGAAGAAGACAGCCGCAGGGCCTCGACCATATCTTCCAAAACATCCTGCGGCACCGGCTTCTGGGCAAAGCGGCGGTAGCTGCGGCGGGTGGCAAGTTGTTCCATAACAGACATGAACAGACACTCCTTTATTATAGTATAAGACGATTATAGCATGAGCTGAAGGGCGGCACAAGGCGTGGGAATTTATTTCTTCCGGGGCGGCAGGCTGCTGGGCATGGGCAGGCCCAGCACCAGGGCGATGCCCACAGCCAGCGCCACGGCGACCTTGAAGGTAGAGATGCCGTTGGCCAGCGAGAGGGCATTGTCTCCCTGAATGAAGTAGTAGGCGGTGTAGTAGATGCCTGCGCCGGGCACCAGCGGAAAGATGCCGGAGAGCAGGAAGACCGTGACCGGCGATTTGAGCAGCAGGGCGCAGAGCCGGGCCACCAGCGTCAGCGGGATGACTGCGATGAGGGATGCCGCCGCTGTGTCGGCCCCGTAGAGGATGGCCAGCTCATAGACGAACCATCCTACCGCACCCACCAGCGCGCAGCAGGGCAGGGTGCGCCGTGGGCAGGCGAAGAGGACGGCAAAGCTCAATGTACCGGCACCGGCCAGGAAAAATTGGGCCACCAGCTGGCCGATCTGAGCGTTTGTGAGGAACATCATACCACGGCCACCCCCGTAAACACAGAATAAAGGCTCAGCACAAGGCCGGTGCCGATGGCGATGCTGGCCGCAATGAGAAGAGCGTCTATCATCCGGATGGTGCCGGAGAGGTAATCGCCCTGAACGAAATCCCGGATGCCCATGGTGAAGGCGATGCCGGGGGTCAGGATCATCAGGGTGCCGATGATGGCATGGCTGGCCTCGGTGCCCAGCAGGCTGCACCCGAGGATGCAGACCAGCGTGATGAGGGCGGCAGCAGAAATTTTGCGGAATCCGCTGGAAAGCTCTTTCTTCTCACAGAACAGCAGGTAGGCGCTGACCAGAAAACCCGCCGCCGCTGCCGCCAGCGCCGAGCGGATGCTGCCGCCGAAGATGAGGGCAAAGCAGAAAGAACCGCTCATTCCGGCGATGAGCTGGGTCTTTCCCTTGGGGAAGGGGATGCGCCGGGCCTGCACAAGGCGGCTCTCGGCCTCATCCAGCGTGATGCCGCCCTCGGCGATCTGCCGGGACAGGGCATTCACTGCCGCGACCCGGCCCAGATGGGTGGTGCGCACCGGCACATTCCGTACCTCGGCAATCTCTGCTGTGCCGGCGCTGGCAAAAATGCCGTTGGTCAGCACATAGACGTGAAACTCCCTCAGATGGAAGCTCCGGGCCATGATCTCCATGGTCTGCTCCACCCGGAATACCTCTGCTCCATTTTCCAGCAGCGTTTCGCCTGCCGCCATAATAAAGTCCATGATGCGGCGGCGCTGCTCGTCGCTGGGATATAACTCTCTGCCGTTCATTCCGGCCCTCCTTGCATTGCCCACCATAGGGGGCATACGATTTCATGATATACTGTATCATAATTCTGGGGGATTGCAAGAGGCACGGAAAGCTTTAAGGCCGGGCATGACAAAACCTCCCTGTGCGGTTCTGGTATCCTGCACAGGGAGGCTTTTTGTCTGCTGCCGATTTTTTGTGAAATGATTCCGGGACTTTTCGTAGTTTGACTGTGGTGTTCCCCGCCGTTACCGCCCCTGCTTCTTGCAGACCTTCCGCACGGTCTGTTCCAGTGCGGCCATATCCACAGGCTTGGAGAGGTGGGCGTCCATGCCGGCCTCAACGCTCTTCTGCACGTCCTCCGCGAAGGCATTGGCGGTCATGGCGATGATGGGAATGGTGCGGCCCAGGGGGTTCTCACCGGTGCGGATGGCCCGGGTGGCGGCGTGGCCGTCCATGATAGGCATCTGCACATCCATCAGGATGGCGTCATACTCGCCGGGCTTCACCGTCCGGAACTTCTCCACGATCTCGGTGCCGTCGCGGCAGATGGTGCAGGAGGCACCCTGCATTTCCAGCATGGCCCGCAGGATCTCGGCGTTGATGTCGTTGTCCTCGGCACAGAGAAAGTGCATTCCGTTCAGCACAGAGCGCTCGGTCTGCTGACCGCTCGTGCTGCGCAGCTCCCGGATGCGGCTGACCTCGGCTTCCAGATTGGAGAGAAAGAAGGGCTTCGGGATAAAGCCGTCCAGCCCGTTTTCGGTGAGGACATCCAGCACGTCGTCGCGGGAGACTGCGGCGATGCCCAGCAGAAGGGTGTCGCTGCCAGCCAGCGCACGCACCCGCTGCACGGCGTCACTCAGGTGGTCGCCATATTCCTGCATGGGCACCAGAACTACGTCATAGTGGCCGCTCTGGAGCAGCTGCACGGTCTCGGAAGGTTTGGTGGTGCGGGCAACGCGCACCGGGTGGCCCTCGGTGGAGTTCTGGATACGGGCAAAGTCGTCGTCGGCACAGCGCAGAAGAAGGATATCCAGACCCTTTACGGCGCTGTCGGCCTTTTCGTCTACCTTAAATTCCAGAATGACTTCAAAGCGGCTGCCCCTGCCCAGCTGGCTTTCCAGCGAGATGGCACCGCCCATCATGTCCACAAGGTTCTTGGTGATGGCCATGCCGAGGCCGGTGCCCTGCACCTGATTGGTCACGGAGTTCTCAGCGCGGGTGAAGGACTCGTAGATGTGTTTCTGGAACTCTTCGCTCATGCCGATGCCATTGTCGGTGACAGTGAACTTGTAGCGGGCGTAGTGGCCCGTGCGGGGGATCTCCTCAATATCCAGTTCGATGTGTCCGCCGGGGTCAGTGTACTTGACCGCATTGGACAGGAGGTTGAGCAGGATCTGCTGCAGGCGGGTGGCGTCGCCCTCCACATTTTCATGGCGGATGTTGTGGGTCTGGATGGTGAACTGCTGGTTCCGCGCTCTGGCCTGCGGACGGATGACGTTGTCTACCTGCGCCACCTGCTCTGCAATATTGCAGGGCCCGATGTTCAGGGTGGCCTTGCCGCTCTCGATCTTGTTCATATCCAGGATCTCGTTGATGAGGTTCAGCAGATGCTGGCTGGAGGCTTTCAGTTTTTCCAGATATCCCTCCAACTTTTCCGGGTCGTTCAGGTCGTTCTCCATCAGGGCGGTCAGGCCCACGATGGCATTCATGGGGGTGCGGATATCGTGGGAGACATTGCTGAGGAAGGTGGTTTTGGCCGAGTTGGCGCTTTCGGCCTGCAGGAGGGCGGTCTGTAGTTCGTGCTGGCTCTCCTGCAGCTTCATGTTCAGCTCCAGAGACTGCCGGGCCGCTTTCCGGGCCTTGGCCTCAGCCTGCTGCGACTTGCGCAGGAAGCTGAGGATGAGCAGCAGGATGGCCAGGAAGAGGGAGGTGAACAGAAGGGCCACCGTTATGAGATTATCCTTGATGAAATCGGTCAGGGTGACTTTCTGCAGGGCATTTTCGTAGGTGGACAGCGCACCGGTCAGCATGGAAGAGGGGATGGTGCGCAGCGTCTTGTTGAGGATGGACATCAGGACGGTGTTGCCCCGCTGGACCGCAAAGGAGGTGTTGCCCGGCTGCATCAGGAAGACGCTGTGGAGTTTCTTGTCCTGACTATATTTGCTCAGCTCACCGGATTCGGCAACGAAGCAGTCGGCCTGTCCATTGCGCACGGCATCCAGTTCAGCCTTTTTCGAGTCGCAGGGCAGGATGTTCCAGTCCGGATAGTTGTAGGAAAGATACCACTGGTAGAGCGGGTTGTCTTTTTCCACCGCGACTGTGATCTCGGAGGTCTCGTTGAAGTAGTTCTGGGAGGTGACGGCGGCCATATTGAAGGCCAGCACCGTGTTGGAGAGCACGAAACCGTTCAGCTCGGCCACATAGGGGTTCTGGGTGAAGTGGAAGATGAAGTCGATGCTGCCGTTCCGCAGGGCCTGCATCTCGTCGTCCATGGAATCAAAGCCCTTCAGCTCGAAGCTGAGGGGCTGGCCCTCCATGCAGTCGGATGCGAACTGGACATAGTCGTTGATGACGCCGATCAGCTCACCGGTGGTGGGGTCGGTGCAGCTGATGCCGGGGTCCTCTTTCAGGTAGCCGATGCGGAGGGCACCGTGCGATTTCAGCCATGTCTGCTCTTCGGTGGAGAGGACGGGGCTGGAAACGGCGGCGAGATATTTCTGGTAGAGCTCATCGCCGTAGAAGGGCTTGTCGCTCTCCATCTGCCGCATGGCGGTGTCCAGCTCTTTTTTCAGGTCGGGCCGGTCCTTGTTGATGGCAAAGTAGATGTCGGAGCCGCCGGTGACAGCGATGGCCGACATACCGAACTCCACCCACGCGGGGGTCTCGGTGGAGATAACACAGTCTATCTCCCGTTTTTCGGCCATCCGCTTGCCCTCTTCGAAGCTGTTCACCGGGACATATTCCAGATGCAGGTCGTGGGCCGCTTCCCACTCGTAGAACTGGGTGGCCTGCACGCTGGTGGGCATCAGGGCGATGCGCTTGCCGTTCAGGGTGCTCAGGTCAGAGGCTGAGATGTCGGTGTGTTTGAGGTCGGCGTAGAGATAATATTTTTCATGGCCCATGGGCAGGTCGGAGAAGAGCATCTTCTGTGCCCGGTCTTCCGTGTAGGAGATGCCGCCCATGAGGTCTATCTCGCCGTTCTCCATCATTTCCAGCAGGTCGGCCCAGCCGTTTTTCACATAGTCGTAGACCCAGCCGGTATAGGCCGCCACCGACTGCTCATATTCGTAGCCGTAGCCGCTCCGCTCACCGTTTTCACCGGTGATGTTGTAGGCATCCTCGTACCAGCCTGCCCGTACGACCTCCGCCACAGATGCATCGGCCCGCGCTGAGACCGGCAGCAGGGCAAAGAACAGAACGAAGCAGAGCAGAAGGCAGCTGAACCGCCGCAGATCCGTTTTCATGAGTATCCCGTCCTCTCCCAAAAGTATGATATAAAAAACCGCAATCCACAGATGAATCAAATTATAAAGATATTATAATAAGTATAGCACCGGACAGCGAAGCTGTCTATACAAGGGGGGGGGGTAAACTTATCAGTTTACAGAATAAAATTTTGTCATCCGCCCGTCCCCCCGGGCCGCAGATGGCCCGATAGCACAAATTCCCGGCGGATGGTTCAGACGCCGCTGTGGATTCTGCCAAAGAGTATGAACACTTTATTTCTCCCTCTTGCAATTCCTATCACAAAGGTATAGAATACGGGCTGAGAGTTATCCCAGCGCAGCACTCGGAATTGGGCGAGGCCGCTGGTTCTGTTATCTGGAGGTGCATTTTATGAGCAGCCCGCTGCTGGAAGTCAAAGATCTGCAAGTTACCGTCGGAGAGGAACAGAAAGTTCTTCTGGATGGTTTGAACCTTACCGTTTACCCCGGCGAGACCCACGTGCTGATGGGCCACAATGGTGCCGGCAAATCCACCCTGATGAGCGCCCTCATGGGCGACCCCCGCTATACCATCACCCGGGGCCAGATCCTGTTCAATGGGCAGGATGTGACCCATGAGCCCGCAGATGTGCGTGCCCGTGCCGGTATGTTCCTGTCCTTCCAGACGCCGGAGGAGATCCCCGGCATCACGCTGGAAAACTTCCTGCGCACTGCACAGGGCGCCATCACCGGCAAGCCCGTCAAGGTGTTTGCCTTCCGCAAGGAGCTGGCACAGCAGATGGAGGCTCTGGGCATGGATGCTTCCTACGCTGACCGTTACCTGAATGTGGGCTTCTCCGGCGGCGAGAAAAAGAAGAGCGAGATCCTGCAGCTCCTCATGCTCAAGCCCAAGCTGGCTCTGCTGGATGAGACCGACTCCGGTCTGGATGTGGATGCCGTCAAGACGGTGGCACAGGGTGTGAAAGCCTACCACAACGAGACCAACGCTCTGATCATCATCACCCACAACGCCAAGATCCTCGAGGGCCTCAAGGTGGATAAAGTCCATGTGCTGGACGATGCCCACATCGTGCGCACCGGTGGCGATGAGCTGGTGAACGAGATCATCGAGGAGGGCTTCCATGCGGTGAAGGAGGACGAAGCAAAATGAGAGCCTTTGAAACCGAAAAGACCGATGTCGCCGAGGTAGACCGCAGCATCTACGACATCAAGGACGGCAACAACGCCGCCTTTGAGGTCAACTCCGGCCTGACCCGGGACATCGTGGAGAAGATCTCCGAAGAAAAGCACGACCCGGAGTGGATGCGGGAGTTCCGCCTGAAGGCACTGGAGACTTACAACAAGATGCCGGTGCAGAACTGGGGCCCCTCCATCGCCGGGCTGGATATGAACAACATCGTCACCTACGTCCGCCCCAACACCGAGATGCGGGGCAAGTGGAGCGAGGTGCCCGAGGATATCAAGAACACCTTCGAGCGTCTGGGCATCCCCAAGGCTGAGCGTGCTTCGCTGGCCGGTGTGGGTGCGCAGTATGACTCTGAGGTGGTGTACCATAACGTCAAGTCGGAAGTGGCCGCACAGGGCGTCGTCTACACCGATATGGAGAGCGCTCTCACCGGCCCTTATGCCGAGATGGTGCGCACCCACTTCATGAAGCTGGTGCC
>DCCL01000080.1:894-6342 GCA_002313795.1 Faecalibacterium prausnitzii | reverse complement strand
GGCGTGGGCATGAGCCAGTGCGGCGCGGTGGGCTATGCTGCCGAGGAGGGGATGAGCTATAAGAACATCCTCAAACATTATTACACCGGCGTTTCCATCAGCACAGCATCTGATTCCGGCAGCTCCGGCGGCGGTCTGTTCGGCTGGCTGAAAAAGTTGTTCAGCTGAGAAAGGGCTGGAAATCCAAAGGAATTGCGCAAAATACTTCTCAAATGGAACGTAATTTGGTATACTGTACACGTTTGTACACAAGATACAGAGTTTGCGTTTCACGCTCCGGCCCCATGAGGGAATCGGGAGCGAAGAGATAAAGAAATGGTTGGAGAGAACGGAATGCAGTTGGAGAAGGAAAAGAAAGAAAAGCAGGAGCGGGAGCGCTGCCGCCTGCTGGCACAGCGCATCGCGGAGGAGGCAGACCCTGCCTCTGCGGCCCTGCTGGGCGGACATATGCCCCTGCTGGCCAAGGCGCTGCGCCGGGCCGGTGTGGAAGCAGAGGAGTGGACGACGGATTCTGCCGCTGAGCTTCTGGTGGTGCTGGACCCCGCCTGGGAGGAGCTGCCCGAGAAGCTGCCCGCCCGGGTGCTGCTGGTGAGCGATGAGAGCACTGTTATGGCAGGCTGGGCGGAACAGCTGGCACAGAAGGGATATTTCCGGGACTTTGGCTGGCGCAGCAAGGGCCGCGCCCAGCAGAGCACCCTGTTCTGCGTCTCTCAGCCCACCCAGTTCAAGATGGTGCGGGGCTACGAGCTGGAAATGGACATCCTGCGGGACCGGATGGTGCGCGCCGAGCGCACCTGCGGCGAGGAAGCAGAGCTCATCGCCCGGCTGCGCAACGACCTTTCTCTCAGCCGCAGCCATGAGCAGCAGCTGGAAAAGACGCTGGGCGAGGTGACAGGCTCTACCTTCTGGAAGATGACCTGGCCCATGCGGTACGTCGTCAGCAAGAGCCGCCAGCTCTGGCACACCCTGCCGGTCTTCGTCCTGCTGCGGGAACTGCGGCGCAGCGGCATCGAGGGAGTGAAGGAACAGGCCCGGGCACGCCGGGAGTATGCGGCCCTCTTCCCGGGCAAGACCATGCGGGCTGACCGGTTCGCACCGGTGGAGCTGCTGGTGCGTCAGGCAGGTGATCAGCCTGCCGGGCCCAAGATCAGCATCGTGGTGCCCCTGTATAACACGCCGCTGGATTTCCTCGAAGAACTGCTGGATTCCGTGGTGAACCAGACCTACCGGAACTGGGAGCTCTGCTGCGTGGATGCAGGCACGGCCCCCGGCGTGCGGGAAATGGTGGAGCAGCGGGCGGCTGCTGACCCCCGCATCCGGTATCAGAAGCTGGAAAAGAACGAGCTCATCCCCGGCAACACCAATAAGGGCATCGAGATGGCCACCGGCGATTTCATCGCCCTGCTGGACCATGACGATATCCTTCATCCCTGTGCTCTCTGGTACGCTGCCAAGGCTATCGCAGAGCAGGGGGCCGACTTCGTTTACACCGACGAAGCGACCTTTGAGGGCAAGGTGGAGAATGTGGTGCTCTACCACTTCAAGCCCGATTTCATGCTGGACAATCTCCGCTCCAACAACTATATCTGCCACCTGACCCTCTTCAGCCGTCGGCTGATGGAGGCCGCAGGCGGCCCCGAGCGGATGGAGTACAACGGCAGTCAGGATTATGAGCTCTTCCTCCGCCTCACCGAGAAGGCCCGGAAAATCGTCCATATCCCTCATGCCCTCTACTACTGGCGTTCCAGCCCCGGCAGCACCGCCAGCGATATCGCAGCCAAGACCTACTGCATCGACGCCGGCATCGCTGCCCTCAAGGCTCACTATGCCCGCTGCGGTGTGGCGGTGGATGACGTATCCCTTATCCCGGGCACGCCGGGCTATTATAAGACCGATTACACCATCCAGCATCCGGGCCGGGTGAGCATCCTCATCCCCACCTGCGACCATGTCCGGGACCTGGAGACCTGTGTGGAGTCCATCTATGCCCGCACCACCTACCCGGATTTTGAGATCATCCTCATCGAGAACAACAGCAAGGCCCCCGAGACCTTCCGCACCTATGAGCGGATGCAGAAGGAACACCCGGATACCCTCCGGGTCGTCACATGGCAGGGCAAGGGCTTCAACTACAGCGCCCTGAACAACTTCGGCGAGAAGTACGCCACCGGCGAGTATCTGCTGCTGCTCAACAACGATACCGAGGTCATCACCGCCGGATGGCTGGAAGAGATGGTCATGTACGCCCAGCAGAAGCGTGTGGGCTGCGTGGGCGCGAAGCTGCTCTACCCGGATGACACCATCCAGCACGCCGGTGTCGGTTTTGGCATCGGCGGCGTGGCCGGCCACCTGCACAAGTATTTCCCGGCCAGCTCCGACGGCTATATGGGCCGCCTGAACTATGTGCAGGACGTCTATGCTGACACTGCCGCCTGCCTGCTCATCCGGAAGGAAATTTACGATGAAGTGGGCGGTCTGGACGAGAGCTATGCGGTGGCCTTCAACGATGTGGATTTCTGTGTCCGCGTCCGTCAGGCAGGCTACACCAATGTGTTCACCCCCTTTGCCCAGCTCTACCACTACGAGAGCAAGAGCCGCGGCATGGAGGACAACCCCGAGAAGCAGAAGCGGTTCCAGGGCGAAGTGCTCCGGTTCCAGGCCCGCTGGGGCGACCTGCTGGCCGCAGGCGACCCCTGCACTAACCCCAATTTTGATATCCAGAAGGAAGACTTCAGCCTGAAGATCCTGCCGCTGGAATGACCTGTAGATAGAAAGGAAACACCCCGTGAACCTTTCCGCCTGTATTGTTGTTTATAACGGCTGCGACGAAGCGCTCCGGGCGGCGCAGACAGTGCTTGAATATACCCGCCGCCACCCGCTGACCCTCTATCTGGTGGACAACGCCAGCCCCGACGGCAGCGGTGCACGGCTGGAAGCGGCCGTGCGGGACGGCGTCCTCAGCACCCTGCCCGGTCAGAGGGTAGAGGTGCGCTGCCGGAAGACCAACGGCGGCTTCGGCACCGGCCACAATACCATCCTGCCGGAGCTGACCAGCGACTACCACTTTATCCTGAACCCGGATATCCAGCTCACGGCCGATACCCTCAGCGACCTGGCCGACTGGATGGTTCAGCACCCGGATGTGGTGATGGCCCGGCCCGGCCTGCGGTTCCCGGATGGCCGCACCCAGGATCTGCCCCTGCGTCGCTGCGCGTTCCGGCCCATGGTCTACCGCCAGCTGCCCTTCCTGAAATTCTGGGAGAAGTATAACCGTCAGTACCTCATGGAGGGGGAAGACCTCTCGGTGCCCACTGAGATCGAGTTCTGCACCGGCAGCTTTTCGGCGGTGCGGACGGCGGAGTTCAAAGCCGTGGGCGGCTTCGATGAGCACTACTTCATGTATGTGGAGGACGCCGACCTGACTCAGAAGATGCGGACGAAGGGAAAAGCCTATCTGGTGCCCCAGTATACCGCCATCCATGCCTGGCACCGGGCGGCGCACCGCAGCCTGAAGCCCTGCCTGTGGCAGACCGGCAGCCTGCTGCGGTATTTCTGGAAGTGGGGGTTCCGGTTCTGAACCCTTGACACTGTGCGAGGGAACGTCTATAATAAAAACAGGAAAAGGCGCTGGCCCACAAACGGCTGGCTCCTTACCGGCAATTACGATTCAAAAAGAAAAGTAACCGCATGGGTTGGGGAACTGTGAGCGGTTACTTTTTTGTCACTGTAAGGCAAGGGAAAGCTTCCTCTGCAAAAATTTCTGCAGAGGGCGCTCTTTCCTTGCTTTTTTTTCGATTTGATAGTAGAATAAGGTGTAATACTATCGCAAGCCGGGAAGCCAAAGCAGCATCGCTGCGTGCTCCGGCCTGTCAGCGTGAGTGGCGAGGGAAGCCCGGCGGCTGACAGAAGTATTGCCACTGAATTTGTTTACAGCGGACGCAGCTCCGCTTTGAATCCATACAGGGCAGGGCGGATACGCCGCCGCGCCCTGTACAAGCTGCACAACTTTTTTATTTCATAATATAAGGAGTGCACAAAATGAAAGGTATCATTCTGGCCGGCGGTGCCGGCACCCGGCTCTATCCGCTGACGATGGTCACCAGCAAGCAGCTGCTGCCCGTCTACGATAAGCCCATGATCTATTATCCGCTGTCTACCCTCATGCTGGCAGGCATCCAGGATATCCTCATCATCTCGACCCCCACCGACACGCCCCGCTTTGAGGCGCTGCTGGGCGATGGCAGCCAGTACGGCATCCATCTGCAATATAAAGTCCAGCCCTCTCCGGACGGTCTGGCACAGGCATTCATTCTCGGTGAAGAGTTCATCGGCGACGACTGCTGCGCCATGATCCTGGGCGATAATATCTTCTATGGCAACGGCTTCTCCAAGATCCTCAAGACCGCTGTGGCCAACGCCGAGAACAAGGGCCGCTGCACCGTGTTCGGCTACTATGTGCCGGACCCCGAGCGCTTTGGCATCGTGGAGTTCGACCAGAACGGCAAGGTGCTCAGCGTGGAGGAGAAGCCCCAGCACCCCAAGAGCAACTACGCCATCACCGGTCTGTACTTCTACAACAAGGAAGTCGTCAAGATGGCAAAGCAGGTGAAGCCTTCTGCCCGCGGCGAGCTGGAGATCACCACTCTGAACGATATGTATCTCAAGCAGGATGAGCTGGATGTCCAGCTGCTGGGCCGCGGCTTCGCATGGCTGGATACCGGCACGATGGACAGCCTCGTGGACGCTGCCGACTTCGTGCGGATGATCGAGAAGCGCCAGGGCATCAAGATCAGCGCCCCGGAAGAGATCGCCTTCAAGTATGGCTGGATCGACCGCGACACCCTGCTGGAGAGCGCAGAGCGCTACGGCAAGAGCCCCTACGGCCAGCACCTGAAGAATGTGGCCGACGGCAAACTGAAGTATTAAGAGAGGCGGTATCCGCATGAAAATCATTGTTACCGGCTGCAAGGGCCAGCTTGGCACCGAGATCATCAAGCAGCTCCGGGAGGGCCGCAGCGAGATCGGCGCCATCCCGGAAAAGCTGCTGAACGCCACCGTTATCCCGGTAGACCTGCCGGAGCTGGACATCTCCAACTACAAGATGGTGGATGACTTCATCCGCCGTCAGCGCCCGGATGTCATCATCAACTGCGCTGCCTACACCAACGTGGATGGCTGCGAGGTGAACCATGACGCCGCCTTCAAGGCCAACGCCATCGGCCCCCGCAATCTGGCACAGGCTGCCACCAAGACCGGTGCCCGTCTGGTGCACGTCTCCACCGACTATGTGTTCTCCGGCCGTGAGAACGGCGGCATTGCACAGGATGAGGCCACCATCCCCGGCCCCATCAGCGCCTACGGCTCCACCAAGCTCATGGGTGAGAAGTACGTAGAGCAGTTCTGCCACCGTCACTTCATCGTCCGCACCGCATGGCTCTACAGCTACTA
>DCCL01000080.1:0-839 GCA_002313795.1 Faecalibacterium prausnitzii | reverse complement strand
GGCAAGAACTTCGTCAAGACCATCGTCAACGCGGGCAAGAAGTTCGGCAAGCTGGAAGTGGTCAACGACCAGTGTGGCAATCCCACCAATGCTGTTGACCTGGCACACGAGATCCTGCAGCTCTGCGTGACCCACGAGTACGGCCTCTACCACTGCACCGGCGAGGGCATCTGCTCCTGGTATGATTTCGCCTCCGAGATCATCCGCCTGTCCGGCGTGGACGCCACCGTGGCCCCCTGCACCAGTGAAGAGTACAAGGCCAAGCACCCGGACAGCGCCGACCGCCCCAAGTGGAGCGCTCTGGACAACCGGATGCTCCGCTGCACCGTGGGCAATGATGTCCGCGACTGGAAAGATGCGCTGGCCTGCTTCTTTGAGCACTGGGACGGCGACAATGGGATGAAAGACTGATTTGTGAGGAACCACCCTTATCCGTCACCTTCGGTGGGATGCTGCTTCGGAAGCTTCCTCCGGACGGATGAAGATGTACTCTGCAACAAGGATAAATTAGAGGAATTATATTCTATGAAAAAATATCTGATCACCGGCTGCGCCGGCTTTATCGGCTCCAACTTTGTGCACTATATGCTCAAGAAGTATCCCGAGATCCTGCTGGTCAACCTGGATAAACTGACCTACGCAGGCAACCTGGAGAACCTGAAGGACGTTGAGGGCGACCCCCGCCACGTCTTCGTGCAGGGCGATATCTGCGATAAGGAACTGGTGGAGAGCCTGTTCGCAAAGTACGATTTCGATTACGTCATCAACTTTGCCGCTGAGAGCCATGTGGACCGCTCCATCAAGAACCCTGAGATCTTTGTCCAGAGCAACGTGATGGG
>DCCL01000205.1 GCA_002313795.1 Faecalibacterium prausnitzii | reverse complement strand
CTTATTTGGGGTTGTCAGGGGCGAGTAGCCCCTGGCCCGTGCCCCCGCGCCTCGGAACTAGCGGGTACTTTTCTGGTTCTCTTTTGATACGCAAAAGAGAACGTATCTCTGCAATCAGAGCAGTCTAGCCCTTCGCGTCAGCGCCTGAGAGGGCTCCTGCCGGAAAAGCGCTTTATCACCGGGCGTTGAAATTACCCTCAATTTTTTTCGAAAACGCTGTAGAATCAACGCTCCATCGAAAAGCGCGGATCTCACGGCCTCCTCAGCCCCCCCCCGAAAAGTGTGTACTGTTCTGCTCCTTTTCTTTGTGCTATGCTCAAGGCATCGATACAAAGGAAAGGAGTTTTTTCATGAAAGAAACGATGACCGACCACACCCCCGGCAGCTACACGGACTTCGTGCGCTATCTTGACACGGTGCACACTGAAGAGGAGCTGTTCTCCCGGCTGACCTACTGGTTCGTGGAGCAGAACCGCTCCGAGGATGTCCATTACCGCCCTGAGCTCGTGGAGGCGCGGGCCAAGGAGCTGGGCTTCTGGCAGGGCCTCGACTTCAAGGTGGAGCGCTGGATGACCGACGGCAGGGCCGAGCGGGAGGCTGTGGGCGATGAGGTGTTCCGGAACCGCATCGGGGAGGACTACGCTGCCTACATCCAGCGGGCCGAGCGGGCGCGCCGCCGCCGCACCTCGCCCTTCAACTGTACGCCCGCCTGCCTCGCCAGCGTGCCCATCCAGAACGTGAGCTGGCTGGTGGAGGGCCTGCTGCCCCTGGGGGAAGTGTCCCTTCTGGGCGCAGACGGCGGCACCGGCAAGGGCCTGTGGCAGGCCCAGCTCATCGCCTGCGTCACGGCGGGCAGGCCCTCCGGCTTCTTCCCCAAGCCCCCCGAAAAGCCCGGCAGCGTGCTCATCTTTTCCGGCGAGGACGACCCCGGCAAGGTGCTCAAGGCCCGGCTGGCCGCTGCCGGGGCCGACATGAGCCGGGTCATGGTGGAGACCAGCGACAGCCACTTTGCCCGCACCGGGAACGCCCTGTGCATCCCGGACAGGAGCTTCGCCCGGTTCGTCGAGAACGCCCGGCCCGCCCTCGTCATCATTGACCCGCTCCAGAGCTTCCTGCCCGCAGGCGTCGAGATGGCCAGCCGCAACCAGATGCGGGCCGCGCTGCTGCCCCTGAAAGCCCTCTGCGCCCGCTGCGGCTGCGCCGCCCTCATCGTCATGCACACCAACAAGCGCTCCAACGTCTCGGGCCGAGGCCGCCTCGCCGACAGCTCCGATATCTGGGACATAGCCCGCAGTGTGCTCATGATGGGCCGCGACAAGAACAGCGGCCAGATCTACCTCAGCCACGAGAAGAGCAGCTACTCCGCCCCGGCCCGCACGGCGCTGCTCCACATCGAGCAGGCGGAGGTGGAAGGGGTCGCGACGGCGGTGGCGGTCTTCGATGGCCGCACCGAGAAGAAAGACGCCGACTTCATGGAGGAGCGCCGCGTCCGCACCGCCCAGACCAGAGAGGACACCGCTGCCGCCATCCTCAACGTGCTGGCCGAGAGCCGCACCGCCAGTATGCCCAATACCCGGCTCCGGGCGGAGGTGACGAAAGAGATGGGGTGCAGCAAATGCACCTACGACAGAGCCTACAGAAGCCTTGTGATGAGCGGCGAAGTGACGAAAAAGCAGCTCACACGAAAAGACGGGGAAAGAGGCTGGTACAGTGTCCTTTCCCACTGCAGTGGAACAAATGCGTAAGTGGGAAATATAGAACGTATCTATGCTATAAAATTCCAGTTACGCAGCCTGCGGAAATGAGAGCGCCTGCGGAAGTGGCCCACTTACGCAGCCCGTGTCACTTCATCACCCTGCATAAGTGTATTTTTAAACGATGGAACGATGTAAAACTGCCACTTCGTCAGATGATATGCGGGTCTCAGAAGCGTGCATGATATGCCTCCCGGCGGGGCATACTGCTCCCAAAGAGATGAAAGGGAGCGTAATGCAGATGACACAGAGATACAAGGCACTTCTGAGCTGCGGCGTGGCAGCGGCCCTGCTGCTGACCGGCTGCGGCAGGAACAACGGCAGTTCAGGCGGGACGAGCAGCAGCCCGGCCACGCCGGGGGCTTCCGGCAGTGCCAGCGCCAGCCAGACTGCCGGGTACAAGACCGGTCTCGGCATCCTGACAGAGGCCGCAGACGAGGGCCGCACCGGCACCATCCATACCATCACGGCAGCCGTCATGCTGGACGGAGACGGAAAACTGGCCGACGTGATGCTGGATGAGCTGGAGCTGACCCTCTCCGCCGACGGCATGGGCGCTGTCACCATGCCCACCGACTACCGCACCAAGCGCCAGAAAGGGGAGGACTACCCGCTGGCAGCGGCCTCTTCCCTGAAAAAGGGCTGGGCGGAGCAGGCAGACGCTTTTGCGGACTACCTCACCGGGATGACCCCGGAGAAGGTCTCCATGCTGGAGACCGACAAAGAAGGCAGGGCATCGGACGCTGACCTGCTGTCCGGCTGCACCATCCGGGTGGACAAATACCGCGACGCCGTAGCAAAAGCCTGCGCCAATGCAGAGGCGCTGGGCGCAGCCAAAGGCGACCGGGTGAGCGTGGGCGTGGAGGCGGAGAATGCTTCCTCCAATGTGACCGCCACCGACGACAGGGACGTGAACGCCCAGATCGACCTGACCGTCATGGCTCTGACGCTGGACGCCGAGGGCCGCGTGACCAGTGCCGTGGGCGATATGGCAGAGCCTGCCCTTACCGTGGCCGCAGACGGCGGCATCACCGCCCCGGACACCATCCGCACCAAGCTGGAACTGGGCGACGAGTACGGGATGCGGGGCGCGTCCGCTCTGAGCAAAGAGTGGTATGAGCACAGCGAGGGCTTTTGCAGCTACCTGAAGGGGAAGACCGAGGCCGAGACGGCAGACATCCCGGCGGATGGCTCCGACGCCGACCTTGCGGCCCTCTGCACCATCTCCATCGACGCGCTGCAGAAGGCGGCTGGGGATGCCTTTGAGAATAGCCCTCTCCGTCACCTTCGGTGACACCTCTCCCAGAGGGAGAGGCATTGGCAAAACGGTTCACTCTGAGCTGACCGCTGAAGGTTTTCAATCACGCAAAAAATAGTGCCCTGCTACAGAGGGCAGCAGCTTCGGAACAATATCCCTTGTCAAGCTGCTGTTGATCTCTGTAGCGGGGCACTGCTGTTTACGATAGATTCAACTTTGCTCGTCCAGCTCAGACTTTACCGACACGCCAGTGGCTCCCCCTCTGGGGGAGCTGGCTGCGAAGCAGACTGAGAGGGCTCCTCCCTATTTCGGCCACTTGCGACGGCATCTCCCGCCTGTGGCGGGGGTGAAGTTTTCTGCTTACGCAAAGTTGCAATTCGCTCCGCGGGCCAGAGGTTTCGCTGACGCGAAGGGTTAGACTGCTCTGATTGCGGAGATACGTTCTCTTTTGCGTA
>DCCL01000049.1:4498-7306 GCA_002313795.1 Faecalibacterium prausnitzii | reverse complement strand
AGGATCTCGCCTGCCATAGCAGCAGAATGGGTCATGCCGGAGCAGCCGATGGTCTCCACCAGAGCCTCTTCGATGACGCCGTTCTTGATGTTCAGAGACAGCTTGCAGGCGCCCTGCTGAGGTGCACACCAGCCCACACCGTGGGTGTAGCCGCTGATGTCCTTGATCTCATAGGCCTTGACCCATGCGCCCTCTTCGGGGATGGGAGCCGGACCATGCTTAGGACCTTTGGTGATCGGGCACATATTCTGTACTTGCTGCGAATAGGTCATAATCATACTCTCCTTTTGACAAATTGATGCCACACGGCAGAGAGGCTTGTCTTCCCTCTGCCGTCTTGCATTGACCGGGCACGCTGCTCTCTTCTCAGCGCAGACGCCGGTACTACCACGCATACTTTTATTATAGAGAACCTTGGCGGAATTTGCAAGACATTTCTGATAAATTTTTCGCAATCTTTTTTGGCATTTTATTTTTCTTCGCAGCTGCGTGGTTCTCAGTTCTCTTTTTTAGGGCGGTGCGGCTGCACCGGCGTGACAGCCCAGATGCAGGCAAAGCCCGCCGCTGCTCCGGCCATGGCAAGGATGTGCCGACTCTCTTCCATTTTCCAGAAATTTGCGATAAAGGGAAACAAAAGGCTCCCCACACTCTGGCCGAGTGCCAGGAATCCGTAGTTCACCCCGGCGTGAGGCAGGCCGAACAGGTCGGTGGAAAGAGCGGGCAGCACCGCCGCCAGCGCCGAGTAGCAAAAAGTCAGCCCGGCATACACCAGCACCACGGCCCAGCCTCGGGCGAACAGGAACCCTGCCGAAAGCCCCAGCGAGACGCCAAACAGCAGCAGGTCGGTAGGGCGGCGGCCTATCTTGTCGCTGAGCATGGGCATCAGCAGACGCCCCGCTGCGCTGCCCACGCTGCCCAGCACCACGGCCCAGAGGGCGGCATCCTCATCCAGTCCCCGCTCCACGCCCAGCTTCAGGATGATGGGGCTGAACAGCAGCACCGCCGGGGTGGAAAAGCAGACAGCCCCGGCGCAGAGCCAGTATTGCCGCGTGCCCAGTATCTGCCGGGGCGAGAGGTCGAGGGGCGGGGGCGTTTTTGCTTTTCCCTGCTGACAAGGTTGCGGCTTCTCCGGCGGCGGGTCTGTGAGGAGGGCACTGCCTGCCAGACATACCGGCAGGGTCAAAGCGCCCAGCGCCCAGAATGCACCCCGGATGCCCTGTACCGGCCCGAATCCCCGCAGGGCCGTCCGGACGAACACCGTAAGAAATGCCCCGCTCAGCCCCACTGCCCCGCCGATGACACCGGTGGCAAGGCCTTTGCGGCCCTTATACCACTTTTGGGCGCAGGACTGGATGGACGGGTAGAGAAAGGCCGTGCCCAGCCCCGCCGGGATACTGAACACTCCGAAAAACGCACTTTCCTTCTCTGCCGGAAGGGCTGCGGCCAGAAAGAACCCGCCGCAGAGCAGACCGGTGCCCCAGAGGGCGGCGAATCTCGGCCCGTGCTTGTCCTGCAAAAAGCCGCCGATGACGCACCCTACGCCAAAGGCCGCGATGAGCACGCCAAAGGCATACCCTGCCCCCTGCTCACTAAGACCGTATTCTTCCATGACCGGCTTCTGGAACACGCCCCAGGCTGCGGGCAGACCCGTCAGCACCTGAATGGCCGCTCCTGCCGCCAGAATCGCCCAGGGCCGTTTTGCTGCACTCCGCTGGTTCATCGCTCTGCCTCCCGATGGTTTTTTATAAGATAGTCTGCCCATCTCGATTGACAAAACGGCATAATTCTCTATAATGATAGAAGTATTATGAAAATCATTTCCTTCGCTGCGCTGTTACAGACCCTGATTGCAGAACACTCTCGTTTTCGCCATCGAAACGTCTGTTTGTCCTGTCCGGGCCTTTCTGACACGCTAGCGGCTCCCCCTGGGGAGCCCTGAGAGGGCTATACAAGAGAGGAAACACGTATGAAAACACAGGCATTAAAGGGCATGCGCGACCTGCTGCCCGCTGAGCAGACCTTGCGCGATTACATTCAGGGCAAGATCCTTGAGACCTACCGCGCCTCCGGCTTTGAGCGCATCTCCACCCCTATGCTGGAAGACATGGAGAACCTCGACAAGTCCGACGGCGGCGACAACCTGAACCTCATCTTCAAGGTGCTCAAGCGGGGAGACAAGCTCGCCGCCGCCCTTGAGTCCGGCGACCCCAAGCAGCTCTCCGACATGGGTCTGCGCTATGACCTGACCCTGCCCCTGAGCCGCTTCTATGCCGCCAACAAGGACAAGCTCCCCCACCCCTTCAAGGTCATCCAGACCGACCGGGTGTTCCGCGCTGAGCGTCCCCAGAAGGGCCGTCTCCGCGAGTTCGTCCAGTGCGACATCGACATTCTGGGCGACGAGAGCCCCAACGCCGAGGTGGAGCTCATCGATGTAACCACCCGCGCCCTGCTGAACATCGGCTTTGACGGCTTTACGGTCAACATCAACGACCGCCGCATCCTGCGCGGAATGCTGGAGAGCATGGGCTTTGCCGCTGACACGCTGGATTCCGTCTGCATCACCTTCGACAAGATGGACAAGATCGGTGCCGACGGCGTGAAGGCTGAGCTGCTGGAAAAGCAGCTGCCCGAGAACGCCATCAACGCGCTGGCCGATTTCATTGCCGCCGGTGAGGTGACGCTGGACGCCGTAGCCTCCCGCTGCGCCGACCCCGCCATCGCCGACGACCTGAAGTATGTTCTCGCCACAGCCAACGCTCTGGCCGCAGGCCGCTATCAGGTGGCCTACTGCCCCAGCCTCGTGCGCGG
>DCCL01000049.1:2251-4353 GCA_002313795.1 Faecalibacterium prausnitzii | reverse complement strand
CGCTACGACAACATGGTGGGCAAGTTCCTGGGCACTCAGGTGCCCGCCGTGGGCTTCTCCATCGGCTTTGAGCGCGTCTGCGGCATCCTGCTGGAGCAGGGGTATCAAATCCCCGGTGCCAAGCAGAAGATTGCACTGCTCTACAACAAGGACGCCGAGTTCCCTGCCGTGCTGAACAAGGCCACCGCCCTGCGGGAGACCTACAACGTCACCGTGCTGCCTCAGGCCAAGAAGCTGGGCAAGCAGCTGGGCCAGCTGGAAGCTGCCGGTTTCGCCGGTGCCGCCTTCATGGACAAGGACGAAGTGAAGATCTTCGCACAGCAGTAATTTCTTTATAAAGCACGAAGCACCGCACCTTCTCGCTGAATGAGAGGGTGCGGTGCTTTTTATGTGATTCATTTCGCCTTTTTGGCGTTGGGGTAAATGCGCTCCATCCGGGCATCATCGAAATGCTCATCCAGGAAAATATCCAGCTGGTTTGCCGGAGCCTCGCCGTTGGTACGGGCATCGTAGCGGGCCAGTGCCAGCGCCGAAAGCCCCATGTTCACCACCATGAACACCGTGAGAACGATGGTCATCCAGGGCAGAATGTGCTTTTTCAGGGCCATCATCAGCTTCATGATGAGGGGGTAGCCGTAGCGCATCCAGACCACCGCCGCAATGCCCCAGAAGAAGCAGTAGAGCAGGTTGACACGCCCGCCCAGATTGAACTTGAATCCGCTGTAGTCCCAGAAGATAACGCCGAAGAGCATCTCGCCCACGGCGCTGCAGATATACTCATAGGCACCGCCCATCAGAAAGCCGAAGGTGAAGAGATACCGGTCACTGCGATGCTCACTGCCCCGCAGCAGAACAGCTGTCATGACCAGCGCCAGACCCCACACCACGCTGAACGGCCCCCACACAAGGCTGGAACGGCTCATCCAGATGCCTGCCGTCCCCCGGCAGAAGATGGTCTCCACCACATCCCCAAGGAAGGCTCCGATCACGAAAAGCCACACTAGGTCGCTCAGGCTCAGGGCCCCGGCGGCCTCGGTAGGCTCCGGCTGAGCCGCCTCGGGATACGCCTTCTGGATACGTCTTTCCACATGGGCGATGAGCCGCTGGCGCAGCTTATCCGAGTGCTTTCCCAGTTCTGCATTGAGCTGTTCCAGCCGGGGATGGCTGGCCGCATACCGGTTGACTGCCAGCACAGAGCTCAGCTGGTCCAGCACGGCCACAGTCATCGACACCCAGACTCCGATGTGGAGCAGCAGCCGGGGCAGCAATGCGCAGAGTTTCAGCAGCAGGCCGTTGCCCCACAGCACACTGGCCATGCCCAGCAGGCCCCAGAGCACCGAGTATTGGAGGCAGACATAGCCATCCAGATTGAATTTCCTGTCGGAATAGTCCCACCAGCGACGGCGGTGCACCCGTTCCAGCATCTTGGCCGTCACCCACTCCACCATAGTGGCGTCGATGGTACAGCCCAGAAACAGGATAAGAGGGTTTGACCGCAGGTCTGCGAAGCCCACCGCCATCAGGACAGCGGCAGTGCCGTAGACGAAGCAGAAGGGGCCGGAAGCCATGCCTCGGTTGACGAATGCTCTCCCCTTGATGGTCGCTGCCACCGTCTCGGCCACCCAGCCGAGGAAGGAGTAGACCAGATAGATGACGCAGAGGGTATAAAAATTCAGCTCCATTGCGTTTTCCTTTCCTCTATAAGCGATATACTGTTATTGTATGCTGTTTTGGTTTCATTCGCAAGAGGGAAACGGAATTTTCCAACATAAAAATAGTGCCCTGCTGTCAAGGTCAACAGCAACTTTTCTGCGCCCTCATCCGTCAGCTGTCGTGCAGCACCGGATGAGGGGTAAGTTCCAAAGTTGCTGCCCTTTGCAGCAGGACACTATTCTTTCTGATAGATCAGGTCTTACTCATCCAAATGAGCTTCGGCCGGCACGCCTGTGGCGTAATTGATAGGGTTACAGCTGGCTCTTGTACAGCTCCTCGATCTCCTCCACGCTGGTATCACGGGGGTTGCCGGGACGGCAGGCATCCGCAAAAGCAGACTCGGCGAGGAAGTGGATATCCTCTTCCTTCAGGATGCCCTGCAGGTTGGT
>DCCL01000049.1:0-2164 GCA_002313795.1 Faecalibacterium prausnitzii | reverse complement strand
TCGTTCATCTCGTCGATGCCCTTCACGCCCATAGCCTTGCCGACAGCACGGTAACGCTCACCGGCAACGCTCTTGTTGTACTCCAGACCGACCGGCAGCAGGATAGCGCAAGCCACACCGTGCGGGGTGTCGTACAGGGCAGACAGGCCGTGTGCCATGGAGTGCACGATGCCCAGACCGACATTGGAGAAGCCCATACCGGCAATGTATTCGCCCAGAGCCATACCCTCGCGGCCTTCCGGGGTATTCTGCACGGCACCACGCAGGTTCTCGCTGATGAGCTTGATGGCCTCGAGGTGGAACATATCGGAGATGGTGCAGTGGCCCTTGGTGATGTAGCCTTCGATGGCGTGGGTCAGAGCATCCATACCGGTGGCAGCGGTCAGGCCCTTGGGCATGGAAGCCATCATGTCGGGATCGACAACAGCGATCTCAGGAATGTCGTTGGTATCCACGCAGACGAACTTGCGCTTCTTCTCCACATCGGTGATGACGTAGTTGATGGTGACCTCAGCAGCAGTACCGGCAGTGGTAGGCACTGCAATGGTGAAGACAGCGTGCTTCTTGGTGGGAGCAACACCTTCCAGAGAACGGACGTCGGCAAACTCAGGGTTGTTGATGATGATGCCGATGGCCTTTGCGGTATCCATGGAAGAACCGCCGCCAATGGTCACGATGCAGTCAGCGCCTGCGGCCTTGAACGCGGCCACGCCGTCCTGCACGTTTGCGATGGTGGGATTAGGCTTGATCTCGCTGTAGACGCTGTAAGCGAAACCGGCAGCATCCAGCAGGTCGGTGACTTTCTTGGTGACGCCGAACTTGATGAGGTCGGGGTCAGAGCAGACGAATGCCTTCTTGTAGCCGCGGGTAGTCAGCTCGGGCACAATGTTCTCGATGGCACCGTGGCCATGGTAAGAAATGGTATTCAGAACGATACGATCAGCCATAAGATAAAACCTCCCAGTTTTGCGTCCCGCCGGGCGGCGGGCACGACTCTCTTTGCTCTTACTTTATCACCTTGTTAAAATTTATGCAATATCATTTTCTTGTGATTTCTATGAAATTTTTATACTGTTTTGATATTTTAAATGGAATATAGACAAAAGCTATAGCTGTTTGTCTGAGCAGAAGGTAAAAGAACGCCCTCCGACGGGAGCCGGAGGGCGCTTGCAGTGCTATCTTTAATTATAAATCAAGCAACAACAGACTTCTGGTTTCCACCAATCAGGACAATGATTTCAGTTGCCCCGCTCTTAGGCTCAGTCAAACGCATATAGCCGTAGCTCTGACCTGCAAAATCAACATTGTCTTTTGCTGCCAGCTGCACAAAACCAACGACTACCGTATCCGCAATGTCTGCCCAGTTCGGATTTCCCAGATATGCAGCTCCGGACATACCAACGTAATTCGTTGTAGCCTGTGTTGCTGTATTGCTCTGTTTCGCACCTTCTTTGAGTGCCTTTTCAAGCAGATTGGTCATCTCGACACTGTAGGTCACATTTTTAAAACCGTTCTGAGCCATCTTATTTTCAAATGCCTTTTCAAAATCACCGATTTCTGCCTTATTAGTGGTCAGCGTCTGTCCATTCACAGTAATGGTACTACCAGAGCCACCACCGCCGCCACAGCCGGTGAGCAGGGTCAGGGCAAGCGCACTAGCAAGCACCAGAGCCAGCAGTTTCTTAACAGCTTTCATAAAACATCCTCCTCAATTTTCTGGAAACCCGGTTTCCATTTTTTACAGTGTACCCTTCCCCCTGCTGTTTTGTCAAGCAATTCTGCTTTTCGACGCATAATTCAGCTTTCTCCCTAAAATGGAACACGATTTTTTATCAGAATACACAAAAGCACGGCAGACGCACCCAACTGCATCTGCCGTGTTCTATTCCCCTATTTTTTATTACTTCTGCGCGCCCTCGCCTGCAAAGAACTCCTTCACAAGCTTTGTCACCGTGCCCGAGAGCAGGAGCAGAGCGATGAGGTTGGGGATGCTCATCAGTCCGTTGAAAGTATCCGCGATGCTCCACAGCAGGCCCAGATCCACCGTAGCGCCCAGAATGGACACGAAGGAGTAGACCACCAGGAAGGGGCCAACCACCTTGTCGGTACGGAAAAGGAACTCGATGCACCGGGAGCCGTACAGACCCCAGCCGATGATGGTGGA
>DCCL01000186.1:9274-9505 GCA_002313795.1 Faecalibacterium prausnitzii | reverse complement strand
TGAGCTCTTTTATACCGCCGCCGGGGATGAGCCGCTGAGGCTCTATGTCCTGCTGGTGGCAGCGTCGGTGGCCCTGTCGGCCTTCATCGATAATATCCCGTATGTGGCGGCGATGCTGCCGGTGGTGCAGGGGGTCGCCGCCCTTATGAATGGCGGCGCAGGCGTAGAGCCGGAGCTGTTTTACTTCGGCCTCCTGACGGGTGCGACCCTGGGCGGCAACCTGACCCCCAT
>DCCL01000186.1:8898-9229 GCA_002313795.1 Faecalibacterium prausnitzii | reverse complement strand
CATTGCGGCCATCGGCATCCTGCGCAGAAACGGTGAGCAGGTGCGCACCCGCGACTTTCTCCGCATCGGGGTGCCGTTTACCTTTGCGGCTGTTCTTGCAGGCGCGGCCAGCCTGTGGCTGTTCTGGGGCGGCTGAAAAAATGCGGAAAAAACTGCAAAAAAGAAACCACGATATCCCGCAGACAGCGCCCGGCAGCAGGCATCACCGGGCCGCTGTCTGCATTTTTGTGCGTTAAAGCGATAAATTAAAATATGCGTAAAATTCTGCAAAACTTTTTCGAAAAAACGCTTGACAATCTCCATATCCGTGGTATAATAACTATCGTTCCGA
>DCCL01000186.1:0-8800 GCA_002313795.1 Faecalibacterium prausnitzii | reverse complement strand
TTCAAGTCCTCTTATCCGCACCATCTTCTGAAAAGACCTTGTAGGTACGATACTTACAAGGTCTTTTGTTTTACTTCTCAGCAGAAAAATACTCGTCAGACTTTTCAGCCCTTTGATATGCTGTCCCTAGAGCAGTCAGAGAAAAAACTCTGAAAGCTTTGGGGGAATTTTCATGTCAAGAAAGAATGATCACTATTCCGAGAAACTGAAGTATCAAGCGGCAGGAGAGTATCTGTCTGGTAGTGGGTCGCAGTGGGAAATCTTCAAAAAATATGGAATTCGGTCAACTCGTCAGTTGCGAGACTAGATCAAGATGTAATAGTCATGCGGTATTAAAAAGTTATACAGGAGGCAGCCGTACGACCAAAGAAGCACAACTTACGAGGAATAAAACTCATTTATAAAAGAGTGCATTAAAAATGGGCACATATCAAAATAAACAGAAAGTCCTTCTCGTTTGTTTTTACTTCTTATTGGCCATAGTATGAACGAAAGACAGCCGCTGCTTTTTACGCATTCAGCGCCTTCCACAGTCCATCCGACGCATCGAACACCGCGATGCTGTACCCGGCGAAGCGGCTCTGGACGTCCACAGTCCCGCTTCCGTCGGCGGAGGTCGCATAGCTGCCAAGATCGAGTTTCGAGAGCGTGGGCTGCTGGCTCCACGGGATAAGCTGCGTTTTCCAGTTCTCGCCCAGCTTTTCGCTCAGCGCGCCATAAGCCTGTTCAAAGCCTTCCGGGTCTTCGAGAATCCAGATCTTGCTTTCCCCGTTGGCAAGGTCGGTGTTCATCTGGGTGGCACCGGCCATCTGGCCGTTCATGTCGGTCAGGGAGGCGTTGGCGCTCCATGTGTAGTTGTTCACCTGTACAATAATGGTTCCGTCGCCGTTGGCATCGTCGGCGTAGGCTTCCAGTGCAGTCTGCAGGTTCTGTACTGCTTCATCCGGAAGAGCCTCAGATGTTACAACAGCTACGATATAGTCCGGGTCTACGGTGGTGAGCAGGCCATGGGCCACATAGACCACACTGACCACCAGCACCGCAGCCACCGCCACGATGCCCCAGTGGTAATACCACCAGTTGGCGCGGGAACGCTTTTTCTGCTCCTGCGCAGTCAGAGGTTTATCTGATGCTGCCGGGCGTGGGATGGCCCGGACTTCTACGCCGTATTCATGCCGCAGGGCCGGGAACAGGATCTGTATCGCTGCCAGTCCCGGCAGCCAGAAGCCGAACAGCACCGCCCAGAATACGCTGACCGGGAACAGCAGGATCATCCCGCCGATGCCGGCCAGCATCACAACACCAGCCGACACACAGCGGCCCGGCGCGGTCAGCAGCAGCTTCCCGGCCCGGCGGAGCAGATTGCCCATGGAGAGGGTCTCTGGGGGTTCCAGTCCCAGCGCGGCGGCACAGAGGGTGCCGGCCACGGCCAGCACCAGAAAGTCCAGCGCCAGAAAGAACAGAATGGCAAGGCCGGGGTAGTATCCCTGTTGGGCGGCGGCTTCAAAGAGGAAAGCCGACACAAAGCAGAGCAGGCCCAGCACCAGCGTGCCCAGAGCACCAAAGGCACAGGCGGTCTTCCACCGGGCGGCGAGTGTCTGCCGGGCGCGGGGGAGCCACTGGGATGGGTCGTTCTGCAGACTGCGCAGAGAGCAGTCCACCAGAAGCAGCATCGCCGGGCCGGCCAGCAGGCCGGTGACAGTGCCCAGCACAATGGTCAGCGGCAGGGAAAGCAGGGTCACGCCCAGCGAAACGCCCAGAGCAGCGGGCAGGCAGAGGATGCAGACCATGAGGTTCGTGCCCAGAAGCTGGCCGAGGTCACGGCCCACCATCTGGCAGAAACGCGCAAAGCCCTTCTTTTCCGGCTCGTTGGGGCCGACGCCATGCCCTTCCCGCCCATAGAAGGCGTCAAACATACTCATCTTACTTCACCTCGGTGCCAAAGGCTTCGATTTGGGTCAGCGCGGGGAACGGGGAAGTGCCCTCTGCCTGAATGAGATCTTTCAGCACAAGGCTGCGCACTCGCTTGGGCTCAAAGGTCACGCTCTGGGGCTTGTGGCTCTTGACGAGCGGGATGTCGAGCTTGCTGCCGTCCGAAAATTCCACAGTGGCCTTGACCCAGTAGTTGTCGTGGGGAAAATCTGCCCGCTCGGTGAGGCGCAGCTCGTCCAGAAGCACCTCACGGCCAAAGTCCAGCGTCAGGGCCGCGTGGGGGTCCCGGTTGATGCCCCAGCTCTGGTAGGGGTACTCGCCGTGGGCGCTGTTCTCAAAAATGCCGTCGATGGCATTCCGGGCCGCAAACACAGCCTCGCCGCGGGTCTCCACGTTGGCACTGGCGTGGGGATAAAAGCCGGTGTCGCCGTGCTCATCGTAGCAGTTGAAGGCCAGATTCCGCCGGGCGGCGATCTCTTCGGGCTGGGCCAGCCGGGCACGGATGACGTGACGACCGCCCACAAAGCTCTTGGGCGAGTAGGTGATGGCCTGTTCACCGAAGGGAATGTGGAAGTTGATCTCCCGCTTGACCACATAGACCAGGGCCGGGGGCATGGTGTCTTCGAACTGGATGACGCAGTATTGACCGGGGTGGTCGATCTCCAGCGCCACCCGGTCGCCGGGATGGTATTCGTTGGTGTAGACGAGGGAAACTTCGGTGTCGGCATCGCAGGTCATAAGGGTGTGGCCGACTTCGTCCAGAACTTTCAGCTTGATGGTTTCCATAGTGGTTCTCCTTAGTACAGTTCGAGGTTCAGCATTTTCTTGAAATGCAGGGTGATTTTGTAGATCGTCTCCGGCCATGCGGTGCGCAGCCGCAGGTCGGTGATGGGTACAGGCGTGACTTCTGCCGGGACCGCCTGCGAGTCGAACCGGAGGCCGCCCAGTGTGCCCACCGTAAGGCCGTCCGGGGCAGGCGTGGGCTTCTGCTCGGTGAGCAGGATCAATTCCACGGTGCCGGGATAGTCCGTCTCATCCCGCAGGGACACGCCCTGTTTACTGACCGAGACAGTGCGGCGGTAGCTGTGCAGGCCCTCAATGGGCGGGTAGGCCCCGGAAAGTTCTCCGGTAATGCTGTCCTCGGTGGTGCGTACGTCCCGCGCAGCGTATTCCGTGCCGGGCAGCTGCTGGACGCCGCCGAAGGTAGGCAGGTTGTGCCATGCGCTCTGCATCGTCCAGATCTCATACCGCTGAGGCGAGAAGGTCTTTTTGGTGTAGCTCTCTACCCCAATGTCGATGAGGAAGGGTCTGCCGTCTTTGTAGACGGTAATGCTGCCGGTGTCGTTGTGGTTGTGGCTGTCGCCGTTGGAACCGAACTTTGCCCCCAGCAGCCACTTGCCTTTCCGGGCGGCATATACGCCCACACTGGGGTACCAGACGGTGTTCTGCTCCGGCTGGGTCAGGGGGCAGGCCATGAGTTCGTTTTCCGCAAAAGCGGTGGTGAGCCGATACCACAGGTTGATATGGGTGGTGGCGTCCGGGTTCTCCAGATGGTCGGGGTCGGGATCGGCACGGAAATCCTCCGCCGCCAGCGCACAGAGGGCATCACTGCCCACAGCCTGCCCGAAGCGGTACTCCCGTGCGCCGCAGCGCCCGGCCAGAGGGCTGCAATCGCCGAAGTTGAGGTAATAGGGCCCCTCTACATGGACGTTGCGGATGTACTCGGCAATGTTCTTGATCTTTGACTGGGCAAACAGCGGATGGAAGGCGTCCGGTGCGACCGTGGCCAGGATCTCCAGACAGCCCCAGAGGGTCAGTCCGGCATGGCGGTAATACTGGGCACCCTCATTGCAGCAGCCGTCTGCACCGTAATCTTTCAAAAAGCAGTCAAGGCTGTAAGCGGCCTGTTTCACGGCGGCATGGCGCTGGCCCTGCGTGGTGGGGAGCAGGAACACCGTCAGCAGGACGTTCTGGGTACACCAGCTGGTCCAGTTGCACATGGGCTCGTCCCCATTGCCCATCCACCAGAAATGAGAGGTGAAGTAGGGCGTCAGGATGCGGGCGGTCAGCTCCCGCTCCATCCGGGCGGTGATGCCCGGTGCCGTGGCGTCCAGCTCATCCTGCAACAAGTAACGCGTCAGGGCCAGCAGTTCGCCGGTCTCCGCCGCAAACAGTTCCACGATGGGCCGGGAAGTGTCCGGCAGGGGCAGCTGAGGGGTATCCCGGATATAGCTGTTGTGGGCAGGCAGCTGCCACGCGCTCTCTTCGCAGATGGCCCATACCGTATCTGTGATGGCATCCATAAAGCGGCCTTTATGTTCCACGCACTCGGCACAGACCAGAGTGCAGAGCCGCGCCCGGCGGGAAAAATAAGCATCTTCCCACGGGGTGCGCCGCCCGGTGTGGATGAAATCCAGCCAGAGGGAGAGCGGCAGCGGCGCGATGGGCTGTGCAAGCGCAGCTTCGCCCGCCCGCAGGGAGCGGTCTTTTACCCGCTGCGGCAGGGCCTCCCAGACAGTGCGCTCTCTGGCGGGCGGAAAGGGCTGGTAATCGGGCAGTGTGTCCGGCAGAAAGGAAAGTCGTTCCTGTATCATAGTACCTCCGATATCAAATGCTCTGCTGATATTCCCGCGGGCTGAGGCCCGTGACCTTTTTGAACACTTTGGAGAAGTAGAACGAGCTTTCGTACCCCAGCTTCTCCGCGATTTCATATACTTTCAGATCGCCCTGTTCCAGCATTTCCTTGGCAGCGGCAATGCGGGTCTCGGTGATGAACTCCACAAAGCCGCTGTCGCCGTATTTGCCGAAGAGCTGGCTGAGGTAGTTAGGTGAGAAATTGAACACTGCCGCCACATCGGCCAGTGTCAGTTTTTCGGAAAGGTGGTTCTGGATGTACTCCTGCACCTGCGCCACCACCTGCATCTTCCCGGCGGTGGCATCGCCGTCGCTGACCTCCACGAACTGGATGGGGTTTTCTGCCGTGAGGATGGCCTGCAGATGGGCATTCTCCCGGCAGCGGCGGGCCAGACCCAGCAGGGAACTGGTGGGCCGTCCCACGGCCCAGAGCAGCCGGACGGTGAAGTAGTTGTACAGGATCTGACTGGTGCGTTCCAGCAGCGGCCGCAGCACAGCACGATAATTCTGGCACTGCTTTTCGGTCAGGCAGAACAGCACGTTGCAGCGCATGGTGTCAGTCTCGGTGACGTAGCAGTGCAGATAATTCTGCAGGGTGTTTTCCAGCATCCGTGCGCAGGAAAAGCTCAGTTTCAGCTGCTGGGCCGGGGAAAGTTCGGTGTTGGCACACAGCTCACAGGAGGCCACCAGATAGAGGTCGCTCCTGAGGTCGAGTTCCATACGCTGCAGGGGCTGCTCCAGCTCACTTTCGTCCTGAAACAGCCCGGCGTACAGCCGCACAAAAAAGCGTTCCTGATAGGTGCGCACGCTTTCGGCCAGATTTTCCTGCACCGGCATCTCACCCAGCAGGGTGCGCTCCTTTTTTACTTTCTCGGCGGCGCGGGCCAGGGCGCTCTGCAGGTTCTCCGGGGTCAGGTCCAGCTTGACGAGATAATCCACGACACCGGCTCCCATGGCCTGCTTGATGTAGTCAAATTCTTCAAAGCTGGTCAGCATGATGAAGGCAGGCAGCGGCCCCCGCTCCCGGCAGGTGCGGGCCAGGGTCAGACCGTCCATCAGGGGCATTTTCACGTCTGCCACCACGATGTCCGGCTTTTCCCGCTCGATAAATTCCAGCGCCAGCTTGCCGTTGCGGGCGGTGCCGCAGACGGTATAACCCAGCTTTTCCCATTCCAGCATTCCCTGCAGGCCGATGAGTACCAACGGTTCGTCATCTACCAATAGTATCCGCAGCATGGTCGTTTCCTTTCTTCTGATAGGGCAGTCGGATGGTCACTTCGGTGCCGATGTCCTCTTCGCTTTCAATGCTCAGGCCGTAGGCCTCGCCGAAGGAATACTGGATGCGGCGGTTCACGTTCCAGAGTCCGACGTGGCGGAACTTCTCGGCCTTTTCTTTTTCTTCGGTGGGCTCGTCCAGCAGATGCGCCACCTGCTCCGGCGGCATTCCGACGCCGTCGTCGGTCAGCCGCAGCAGCACATCTCCGGTGGCGGGGTCGGTGGAGATATCTAGCAGGACGCTTCCGTGGCCGCCTTTCGGTTCCAGCCCGTGGAAGATGGCATTCTCCACCAGCGGCTGCAGCGTGAAGCGGGGAATGAGGCAGTCCTGACACAACCGCTCATCCTCGATGCGGGAGACTTCGATCTCCAGGTCGCCGCCGTAACGGTATTGCTGGATGGTGAAGTAGTCGTTTAAAAGGGCCAGCTCCTCCTGCAGTGGCACCAGCTTTTCGGTGCCCTTGGAGATGCTCTTGGTCAGCCGGGCAAAGGCCGTGACCATCTCGGCGATGCCGGAGGCGTGTTGGATGGTGGCCATCCAGCGGATGCTGTTGAGGGTATTATAAATAAAGTGGGGGTTCACCTCATTCTGCAGCATCCGGTATTCCAGCTCCTGCTTTTTCCGCTCGTCCTCCAGCCGGCGGGTCATCAGGCCGTCTACATTGGCGGCCAGCTTGTTGATGCCCCGGCCGATGTCGCCCAGTTCGTTGTTCCACTCTACGGCAGGGTCTGCGGTGAAGTCGCCGCTGCCCACAGACTGGATGCGCTTCTGCAGGGCTTCCACCGGGCGGGTGATGACCCATTCCAGCCAGTGCTGCATGAGAAAGCTCAGGCCCCAGATGAGGCCAAGTCCCAGCCCCAGCAGCCAGAGATAGACGTGCCGCTGCTGCAGGAAGGTGACTTCCGGCAGGATCTGGATGAGGGAAGCACCCCGGCTGTCCAGAACGACCTTGACCGCAAAGTAGCGCCTGCCGTCTATCCTGAGACGGCCCTGCCATACGGACTGTTTCCAAGTGCGGTTTTCGCTGGTGGAGCGCAGGGTGTAGGAAACATCGGACAGGGTGTTTTCCACCTGCGTCAGGGCTCCGTCTTCGATCTGCCAGAGCTGATTGCCCATCTCCCAGTAAAGAGCACTTCCGTCACTCATGGCGTAGCCAGCCGCCGGAGCGGTGATGACGGAAGGGTCCAGAGCCAGATAGGCCGTGCCCCGGTGCATCGTGCCTCTGCCGGAGCGGATGGGCTGGCTGAGGGCAAGGCAGGCCGGGTGAGCGGGCATCAGGGGGTCTGTGGTGAACTGCATCCCATAGCCCTGCTGCAGAAACAGGGAAATACTGCTTCGGGTCAGGGCGGAGGAGGTGTTCAGCGGGCCGAACTGCAGATGACGGTCATTTTCGTTGCTCATGAAAAAGCGGAGAATCTTGCTGTACAGCGGGCTGGAATAGTATTTTTCCTGGGCCGTTTCGTAGGCTGCAATGGTCTGGGTGCCGTTGATGCCCTCCTGTGAGAGGTAGCGGCGGACGGTGCTGTTGGTGGTGGCCCAGCTTAAAAGGGTATCTGCGTCGTTCAGGCTGGTCTCGATGCTGGTGGCCACCAGTCGCAGATTGAACTCCGCCGCCTGCAATGTATTGGCGCGGACATACTGATTGGAAAGGATGAACAGCGCCGCGCAGATGGCGAGGGAAGTGAGCGTGGTGAAGATGCGCATCCCCCATACGATCTGCCGCCGCAGGGAAAAACGATGTCTGGAAGGGGTCATAGGGGGAGCTCCTCTCTGAAAAAACAGTCTTTTTTCTTTTATACAGTACTGTTTTTGGCAGGCTTTGTCAACGGCCTTTTGCACGATTTTTGTATACATTGTACTGTTTTTATTTGTAACGTTTTTGTAATCTGTGCAAGAAATCAAGAAAGTGCAGGATGCAGAATAAAAAAGTGCATCTTTTTGAAAAAGGTCTGCAAAAAATACAGCCCATCCCGGAATAATTCCATTCCGGTTTTGCTTATTTTGCGGTATTCTAATGTCAACAAAAGCGAGCGGCTCCCCCGACACGAAGGAAAACCGCTGCACGAAAAATACGGACTACTCTGAAGGAGGACAAGATTTATGAAAAAGATCTCTCGTCGTTCGTTCCTGACCGCTGCCGCTGCCTGCGGCGCAGCTGCTGCCCTGACCGCCTGCGGCGGCTCTTCCAGCTCCACTGCTGCTTCCACGGCTGCATCCGGCACTGCCGCTTCTTCCGCAGCTTCCGGCCCTGTCACCCTGCAGTGGGCCGTCTGGGATAAGGAATCCACCCCCTACTGGCAGGCTATGGCCGACGGCTACATGGCAAGCCACAGCGATGTCACCATTGAGATGGTGGACCTGGGCTCCAGCGACTACATGACCGTTCTGGCTACCCAGCTGGCCGGCAGCGCAGACCTCGATGTCCTGACCATCAAGGATATCCCCGGTTACGCAAACCTCATCAATCTGGATTACCTGAAGCCCATGAATGATGTGCTGACCCGTGACACCGGTGATTTCAACGGCGTTATCGAGCAGCTGACCACCGATGACGGCAACTTCTACGCAGTTCCGTTCCGCAGCGACTTCTGGGTGCTGTACTACAACAAGGATCTGTTCGATAAGGCTGGTGTGGAGTACCCCTCCAATGACCTGACGCTGGAAGATTACGATGCTCTGGCCCGCAAGATGACCAGCGGCTCCGGCGATGGCAAGGTCTACGGCTGCCACTACCACACCTGGCGTTCTGCCTCTTCGCTGTTCTCCATTCTGGACGGCAAGCATACCATCATCGAGGGCAACTACGACTTCATGAAGGACACCTACGATATGGTCATCGCCCAGCAGAAGGACGGCATCTGCATGGACTACGGCTACCTGAAGACCTCTTCTCTGCACTACTCCGCTGCCTTTGAGAATCAGCAGTGCGCTATGGTCAACATGGGCAGCTGGTTCATC
>DCCL01000050.1:7200-16933 GCA_002313795.1 Faecalibacterium prausnitzii | reverse complement strand
CGGGTGTAGGGGTGGATGGCGTGAGTCACCAGCTCTTCGGCGTCGGCAAGCTCCACGATATCGCCCTTGTGGATGACGGCGATGCGGTCCGAGATGTACCGCATGACCGAGAGGTCATGGGCGATGAACAGATAGGTGATGCCTCGCTCCTTCTGCAGGTGGCGCAGCAGGTTGAGCACCTGGGCGCGGATGGACATATCCAGTGCGGAGATGGGCTCATCGGCAATGATGAATTCCGGTTCCACGATAAGGGCCCGGGCGATGCCGATACGCTGACGCTGGCCGCCGGAGAACTCGTGGGGGAACCGGGAAGCAAACTCCGGCAGCAGACCCACGTCCAGCAGAGCCTGACGCACCTTGGCCTCCCGCTCGGCGGGGGAAAGGTCGGGCCGGACGTTCATCAGGCCCTCGCCCACGATGTAACTCACCTTGGCGCGCTCGTTCAGGGAGGACTGGGGGTCCTGGAAGATCATCTGGATCTCCTTGATGACCTGCTTGTCCAGTGCATGGGAAATTTTGCCGTTGATCTGCTGGCCCTTGTAGAGCACCTGACCGCCGGAGGTGGGCAGGATGCGCATGATGGCCCGGCCGATGGTGGTCTTGCCGGAGCCGGACTCGCCCACCAGACCAAATGTCTCACCTTTATAAATGGTAAAGTTTGCGTTCTTCACGGCCTTGTAGGCTTTGCGGCCGGAGCCGTACGTCACCTCAAGGTTCTTTACTTCCAGAAGAACTTCGCGTTCGTCTGCCATGGTTACATGCCCTCCTCTTGCAGCATCCGCACAGCGGCGGGCGGCTCTATCTTGGGTGCCCGGGGGTCGAGAAGCCAGGTCTTGGCCCGGTGGGTGGCGCTGACGTCAAAATAAGGGGGACGCTTGACAAAATCGATCTTCAGGGCCTGCGGGTTGCGGGGTGCAAAGGCGTCGCCGTGGATCTCAGTGAAGAGGTTCGGGGGCGTGCCCTGAATGTTGAAGAGGTCTTCGCCCTTGACGCCCATCTGGGGCATACTGGACAGCAGCGCCCAGGTGTAGGGGTGGCGGGGGTCGTAGTAGATCTCGTCGGCGGTGCCGATCTCCACAATGTCGCCCGCATACATGACGGCCACCCGGTCGGCAATATTTGCCACAACGCCGAGGTCGTGGGTGATGAGGATGATGGTCAGATTGTACTTGACCCGCATCTCCTTCAGCAGTTCGAGGATCTGTGCCTGGATGGTCACATCCAGAGCCGTGGTGGGCTCGTCGCAGATGAGGATCTGAGGGTTGCAGGCCACGGCGATGGCGATGACGACACGCTGGCGCATACCGCCGGAGAACTCGTGGGGGTACTGCTTGAAGCGGATCTCCGGGTCAGTGATGCCTACATCCCGGAGGTATTCCATGGTCTTCTCTTTGGCGGCAGCACCCTTCAGGCCCTGATGGAGCTCTACGGCTTCCATGATCTGGTCGCCGATGGTTTTCAGGGGGTTCAGGCTGGTCATGGGGTCCTGCATGATCATGGCGATCTCGTGGCCCCGCACCTTCAGCCAGTCCTTCTCCGTTTTCAGGTCGGACAGCCGGATGGGCTTGTGGTCATCGGCCCCAAAGTAATCGATGGTGCCGGAGGTGATGGAGCCGTTGGAATCCAGCAGGCCCATGAAGGACTTGGTGAACACGCTCTTGCCGGAGCCGGACTCGCCCACGATGGCCAGCACCTCGCCGTGGTAAACGTCGAGGTCGATGCCCCGGATGGCATGGAGCACTTTTCCACGAAGATTGAATTTGATGTTGAGATCCCGTACCGAGAGGATCAGTTCGTTCTTTTTCATCTCTGTTCCCCTCCTTTACTGCAAGTGGTTCTTGGGGTCGGCTGCGTCGGAGAAGGCGTTGCCGATGAGGTAGAACGCGATGGTGACGAAGCTGAGGATGATGGTGGGATAGAGCAGCTGATACCGCAGGCCCGCCTGCATCATGACCTTGCGGCCATCGTTGATGAGGTTGCCCAGAGAGGGCGTCTCAACGGAAAGGCCCAGGCCGATGTAGGTGATGAACACCTCACTGCCGATGGCAGCGGGGATGGTCAGGGCCATCCGCAGCATGATGACCGAGACCAGATAGGGCAGCAGGTTGCGCACCACGATGCGGGAAGTGGGGGTGCCGATGCAGCGGGATGCCACGTTGTAGTCACGGTCACGGATGATGAGGATCTGGTTGCGGATGAAGCGGGCCATCTCGATCCAGCCGGTGATGGACATGCCCAGGATCAGCGTCTTGACGCTGGGGCTGGCCACGTAGGAGATAAGGATGAGGATGATGGTGGAGGGCACATTGTCGCAGATGTTGTACAGCTCAGTAAAAATGAAGTCGAGCTGACGGACATAGCCCCAGAGCACACCCACCGTGATGCCCACTACGGCCTCGATGAGGGCCACGAAGAAAGCGATGGTCAGACTGGTGCGGGCACCGGCCCAGATGCGGGCCCACAGATCCTGACCGATGGCGTTGGAACCCCAGATGAAGCCGTCCTCACCGGGGGCGATGTTGCGGTACTGCACGCCGGTGACAGGGTCAACGGCGCAGAGGTTGGGGTCTACCTGACCGGGCAGGTGGGGCTGCAGAAAAGCAAAGGCCACCACGGCGATAAGGGCCACCAGCAGGACGACCGCGATGCGGTTCTTGAAGAAAGCCCGGAAGGTGCTGCCCCAGTAACTGTAGTTGGAGTAGGCTGTGGCCTCGGCACGGTCTTCGCTGAAACCGGCGGGGGTGAACAGCTCCTCATCCGGCAGCTTGGCCCATGCAGCAGGGCCGTCAGCCTGTAATTTGTCCAGCTGGGCCTCCAGCTGGTGTGCTTTTTCATTCTTGAGACGGAAGAGCATTATCGGCCACCTTCTTTCTTGCCAAAGCTGATGCGGGGATCGATGAGCACCATGAGCAGGTCGCCGAGGATAAGGCCGATGATGCCCACGCAGGCGTAGAGCAGCACGATGCCCTGCACCATGGTGTTGTCATGGCGCTGCACGCAGGTGACCAGCAGGCCGCCCATGCCGGGGATGCTGTACAGGCTCTCGATGTAGATGGAGCCCACCACCGTGTTGAGGAACGCGGAGGGAATGTACTGTACCAGCGGCACCATGGCGTTGCGGAAGATATGATGAATCGCGATGTTGTTCTCGCTCACGCCCTTGGCCCGGGCGAGGCGGACGTAGTCCTTGTTGCTCTCGTCCACCATGTAGCGGCGGAGCCACATGGCGTAGAAGGCGATGTTGCCCAGGCTCATGGAGCAGACCGGCAGCACCCAGTATTTCCAGTTGGAAGCGTCGAAGAGCAGGCCCACACCCATGGCGGTGGTGCCGTACATCTGGATGTACAGATAGTACACCGCCGAGGGCACTGCCTGGATGAGCACGATGATGGCCGTGCCCAGCTTGTCGGGCCAGCGGTTCTTGAACCGGCCCATGAACAGGCCCATGGGAATGCCCACCACCAGACTCAGCAGCATGGCAAGAACACCCATCTTGATGGAGATGGGCAGCTTCTTGGCCAGAATGCCGGTGACGGAAGCATTCACCTTATAGATGTGGCTCACACCGAGGTCGCCGTGAAGGGCATTGACCCAGAAGCGGCCGATCTGCACCGGCAGCGGGTCCAGCAGGCCCATGGACTGCAGACCGGCCTGGATCTGGACCTCGGTCATTTTTTCATAGTTTGCAAAATAGCCTTCCACCGGCATCAGCCGCAAAAGGCAGAATACGAGCGTGACGATGACAAAAAGGGTCAATATCGAGCGCCCGATGCGTTTCGCCAGATATTTGAGCATATCTGTGCGCACCCCTCTCTTTTATTTAATAAATGTCGGATAGGAATAGAATACAACAAAAAACTACTTTTGGAAAGTGATTTGGCAAAGTTTGCTCTAAAAATTCATCTGAAACACCCCAAAAACAAAAAGTCCTCCGCTTTCCGGAGAGGAAAACGGAGGGCCTTGCGGGTTCAGGAATGGTCAGGAACGCTTAGCGGGCGTCGCGGTTGGCCTCGTACTCTTCCATGGAGACGTAGTGGTCCAGCACGTGGATGCCCTTCAGGCGCTTGTTGGAGAAACCGGTGGAAGCATACTGGCCCTCCCAGTAGTTCAGACGGGTAGCCAGATAGTTGGGCACGCTCATGCCCATGGGGATCACCAGTGCGTTGTTGATGAGAGAAGCCTCGGCGTTGGCAAAGGCGTCATAGCGGGCGTCGATGTCGTCGGTGATGGCAGAAGCCTTCTCGATGGCGTCCATGTAGTTCAGGACAGCATCGGCGGTATCGCCGGTAATATAACCATCCTCCACACCGGTGCGCAGGAAGGCGTAGCGGCTGCCGCGCTCGCCGGCAGCCTGATAGAAGGGGTCAGTCTCAGTCTGAGGGTCGGAGTAGTCAGCGCCCCAGTTGCAGAGCAGGAAACAATACTTGCCGTTGCGGCGGACGGTGGACAGGAAGCCGTCGGAGGGGCCGGCGGTGATGACGATGTCGATGAAGTTGAAGCCGTCATTCAGCACGCCCTCCAGCTGCTGCTTGAGCACCTGGCACTGCTTGTCCCAGTCCACAGAGGAGGGATTGTAGGGCAGCTGCACCTTGATGGGGAAGGTGCAGCCTGCAGCGGTCAGCTCTTCCACAGCGGCATCACGGTACTCCTTGGCCTTGGCCTCGTCGAAGAACTCGGTGATGTTGGCCAGGTCGCCACACTGCAGGTAATCCACGCCCTCGGCGTTGGCGCAGAAGCTGGGAGGCGTGACGGTGTTCAGCTTGTAGTTCTCGTAGCCCTCGGGAGCCTTGACGGCCAGGGTGACGGCGTTGTTGATGCCGTAGAGGAAGGCTTTGCGGAAGTTGGTGCTGTTGATGGCCTTGGCCCAGTTCTGGGGCTCGTACTCTTCATCCAGACCGTCCACGCTGGAGTTGGAGAACTCGTGAGGCAGCGGGCAGAAGTTGAAGACGTAGAAGTAGGTGTAGTTGGTGTTGGGACGGTCCATGGACACCATGTCCTTGGTGGTGTCATCGGCCAGCCAGCTGTCCAGAATGTCGGAGCCGATGGTGGCCTCATCAATCTCGCCGCGCTTGATCATCTCAGGGCCGTTGACGTTGGCCTCGGCGTTGTAGATACGGCTGATGGTCTCGATGAACACATTGTCGGCGTCGTAGTTCTCCGGATTCTTCTTCATGATCCAGGTCTCCAGAGATTCGTACTCGGCCAGATAGTAAGCGCCGCAGCTGTAGGTGGTCTCAGCGCTGGTGGCGAACTGATCACCGGTCTCCTCCAGCAGAGGGCCGTAAGCCGGCTCGTAGGGCAGGTAGCACAGCAGGCTCAGGAAGCCGGGGAAGTCGTAGGTCAGGGTGTAGGTCAGGGTGTGGTCATCCACAGCGTGGACGCCCACCTCATCGAAGTCCACGGGAGCGTAGGTGACGGCATCTGCGCCGGGAGCGGCCACGGTAACGACACCGCTGGCGTCCACAGTATAGGTGGTGCCATCATCGTCCACAATACCGCCGTTGGCATTGTTCAGGTAGACGAGATAGTTATAGTAATCCTCGGAGCCTGCGATGTAGGAGGTGACGAGGTCCACGTTGGAAGCGGCATAATCGGGGTTCAGCAGGTACTTCATGGCATCCACGAAGTCCTGCGCGGTGACAGGAGCCACCACCTCGCCGTTGCAGTCCACCCAGTTCTCATCCCGCAGATGGAACGTCCAGGTCAGGGTGTCGGCATCCCAGTCCCAGCTGGTGGCCAGACCCTCTTTCATGGCACCCTTGTTGTCGTACTCCACCAGAGTGTCCACACAGTTTGCGCCGACCTGCATCTCCAGGTCGGAGGCAGTGGTCAGATAGTTCAGGGTGGCAGGCTGGCTGTCATACAGGATGGTATAGCTGGTGCCGGTGCCGGAGGCAGCGCCGGATGCACTGCCGGAAGAAGAGCCGCCGCAGCTGCTCAGCAGACCGGCTGCGCATACACCCGCAGCTGCCAGGCCGCTGGTCTTCAGAAACTGACGGCGGGAGATGGATGCTTTCATCATAAATTCCCTCTTTTCTTGTCTTTGCTGTACAGGAACAGCATACACGTTGTGCCCTGCCCGCTGTTTCCCGGCAGCGGACAGATGGACTGCTTTTATGAAAAAAGAGCAACGGAAACATGTCCGTTACTCCTTTGTAACAGTCCTTGCCACCAAATCTGTGGTCAAACTGAGTATAGCATTGATTTGCGGCTTCGTCAATCCTTTTTCAGCAGAGGACCTGTCTGCGATGCGGCAACAGATGTCGTCTCGGCGGCAGCAGAAACCGGTGCGGCTGCGGTCTCAGCCTGTGCAGCGGCATTCTCGGCGGCCAGCTCAGCAGCGGCAGCTTTTGCAGCCTCCTCGGCCTTGCGGGCCTCCCGTTCTGCAATGCGCTCCTTGGCCCGGGCGGCAGCTTCCTCCTGCCGCTGCTTGGTGCGGCGCTTGATGCGGCAGACCGAGCAGATGCCCTCGGCGCTGCCGGGGGCGATGGGCTTGCCGCAGTCGGCGCAGAAGGTCTTGGTGCACTTGTAAATGCTCACAGGTCCTAAAGTGGTCAACTGGCGGAGCTTCATCCCGTCGATGCCGTGGTTGGAGCAGGAGGCGACGCAGACGCCGCACTCGCTGCACTTCCAGGGGGTGATGACCACACGGGTCTGGCCGTCGGGCAGGTCTTCCAGCTTGAGGGCACCGGCACGGCAGGCTTTTTCGCACTTGCCGCAGCCGAAGCATTTGTCGGTGAAGTTGGGCAGATAGTAGCCGTACCGCAGGGGCGTCTCCGAAGCAGCCTTCAGCTGCTTGGTGCGCTGATGGAGCATGAGACGGAAGTCGGCCGAGCTGTCGGCCTCGTCCCGCAGGCCGGGCAGCATCCGGAGCAGCTGCTTGGTGCCGGCCTTGGAGCCCTCGGTCATGTGGGAGAACATCTCCCGGCGGCTCAGCTCCTGCAGGTGGTAGGGGGCATCCTCCTGCTCATAGGCCAGAGTGAACCGGCTCTCAAAGAGCTGCGGCCCGAAGAACTCCACCAGACGGGTGAGTTCCTTGCGCAGCTGGGCGGCGCAGGTGTCGTTCTCGCACTCCCCGCAGGGGGTCAGGTCCAGGACGATCTTTTTGTTCAGGGCCAGATAGGCCAGCGTCTCCCAGGAGAACGCGGCTACGCAGGCCCGGACGGCGGTGTTCTTCCGGCTGCTCTTCTCACAGCCCAGCCAGATGGTGTCGTTGTCCGTGTCGGCAAGGGAGGTGTCCCGCTGCACCTGCTCCGGCGAGGGCACGATGCAGCCCGAACGGCAGGCAGAGACACAGAGCCCGCAGTCGGTGCAGGAATCCCAGTCCTTGACCAGATTGGGCCGGGTGAAGATGGTGTCACCGTAGGGGCAGATGTCCTTGCAGGTCGTGCAGGGGGTGCGGTGGGGGTGAAGGTTCCAGCACTGACGGCGGTTGATCTCCGGGTGGGAGGTCTTCATGAGGGCATCCATTGCATACCGGGTAAACAGACCCATAGATGTATCACTCCTTTTCAGGGGCATCGGTCACGGAAGTGACCTTTGCATTTTCCAGCAGGAAACGCTGCACTTTCTTGGCGGCCAGCGCAGCGGCCACCGTGTCCTCGGTCAGGGCCTTCCGGATCTCGGCTTCGGGAGTGCCCTGCTGCTGGGACAGACGGTGGTACTCGGCGTTGACTTCCTCCGGGTGCACCACGATGTGCTCTGCCTCAGCGATGGCCCGGGCAGCCAGCACGAAACGGATGCGGCCCTCGGCCTGGTCGCGGTAGTCTTTTTCCAGCTTCTCGGGGGCGGTGTGGCTGTTCTGGCAGTGCTGCTCAAGGGTGAGGCCGCTCCGGGACAGGCGCTCCCGCAGCAGCTTCATCTCATTCTGAGCGGTGCGGTCCAGCAGCTCGGCGGGCAGTTCCACGGTCATGTTGGCACCGGCCATGTCCAGCAGCTGCTTGCCTGCGGCACGGTCAGCGGCTTCCTCGTGGAGCTTCTGCTTGCGGCGGCGCAGCTCCTCCCGCATGGCGGCGAGGGACTCGTAGCCCTGGCTCTTTGCAAATGCCTCATCGGGGGCCGGGGTGTGCTTCTCGGCCAGAGAGCGGAGGTTGATTTCGAACTGTGCGGTCTTGCCGGAGAGCTCCGGCAGACGGAAATCCTGCGGATAGGTGAAATCGAACCGGAACACCTCGCCGGCGCAGTGGCCGTAGATGGCCTGCTCCGCGGCAGGCATCAGCTTGCCATCGCCCAGCACCACCAGAACTTTTTCCATCCGGCTGTCGGGGATCTCCTTGCCGTCCATGTAGCCGACAAAGTCCAGCAGGGCCCGGAAGCCCCGCCTGGCAGGAGCAGTGGTGGGGTGGTAGACCGAGTGCATCCGGGTCTGGTGCACCATCTCAATGTCGAGGGTCTTTTCGGTCACGGGGCGGACATGGCGGGTGATGGCAAGGCCCTTGTACTGGCCCAGAACGGCTTTGGGCGGGTTGTTTTTCTTCTGTTCCATAGCTGCAGATACTCCTTATGACGAGCAGGCCGACGGGCGGCGCTGCGGGTGATTCAGACAATATAGCGAATTATACACGGTTTTCCGCCGGATAGCAAGCGGTCACAGACCGTGGGCTGTGAGCCAGGCCTCGGCCACCTGAGAGAACATCTCCGGATACTGGGCGTTTTCCTCAGCGAAAGCACTCAGATAATACTCCACTTCCTCCCGGGTGGGGGCAGCGGTCCGCTTCCAGACCGTGAAGGTGGTACCGTTGCCCATGTCAAAGCTGGTCTCGTAAGTGAAATACTGGTCTTTCACGGCGAGGAATTGATGATTGAGCCGGATGGACATCTCTCCCTTGCCTGTATAGGTCTGGGGGAAGGGGTCGCAGGTGAGGACGTACTTGGCCTCAAAGAACTGCATAGGGAAAGCGTGGGTGCCGGGCACCGAGAAGCCGAAAGCCACCTTGTCGTTGATGGGAGCTTCGGGCAGACGGCAGTTCTTGAAGTGGTCGGGATTATAGAGCATATCGTGGGGCATGACATAGCTGATCTCGCCCTCAGCGCAGTGGGTGTCGATCCAGTCCGCGATGGCCTGGATCTGCCCGATGTCCTTCCGGTCGTAGATGAGCTTGTCCAGAGAGATGAAGTATTTCGTGGCCTCGATCTGGATGGGAAAATGCTCGATGACGAAGCCCGGCAGGGCGAGGGTGGTCAGGGGCGAACAGCGCACCGACATGGACAGCACCAGCACGAAGGCCCAGCAGGTCAGCTTGACCGCCCGGCGGCGCTGGATGCCCTCGGCCAGTGCCGCAGCGCCCAGCAGGAAGAGCAGGAAATACCCCGGCAGGAAGAGCAGGAACTGATGGGAGCCGGTGTTCTGCACCCGGGTGAAGAGCAGCAGGCTCACCACCAGCTCGCACCCGGCCACGCAGGGCAGGGCGGGCAGCTTCCGCTTTGCGACAAAGGCGATGCCCAGCCCCATGAGGATGAGGTTGAACAGGCCCATCCGGCCCAGATGGTAGAAGATCTCCAGCGCCAGACCGCCGCCGTTATAATAGGAATACCGTCCGGAATAGTTATAGGTGAGGATGTGGGACACCATAGGCCAGAGCAGAACGACCATGGCGAGGATGGATGCGATGCCGAAGAGGACGATGTTCTTCACCCGGCGGAGGGCAGCGGCTTTTTCGCCTGCCTTTGCCAGCCGGATGCAGCCCGCGAAGACGAGGAGGGCATAGGCAAAGTAGTAGCCCACCACAAAGTA
>DCCL01000050.1:0-7153 GCA_002313795.1 Faecalibacterium prausnitzii | reverse complement strand
GCTGTCGCCAGAAAGATGAGCACGAAGCGGCCCGGCTCCAGCTTTTCAAAGCGGTAATCCAGCGTCAGGGTCAGGATGGCAAAGGCAAAGATCAGGCCGAACCAGTCCGGCTGGGCCAGAATGGCACTCATCCGCAGGAAGGGATAAGCCGCCGTGAGGGTCATGCCGAAGAGGAAATAGAACATCCGGTTCTTCACCTTCAGCATCTGGCCGACCTTGAGCACAAGACCCGCCAGCACCACCAGCAGGGTGGGCAGGATGCAGAATACCTGACTGAAGGAATAGGCGTCGCCGGTGTGGTCGGTCAGGCAGAACGGGAACTCGGTGAACAGGGTGATGAAATTGGTATAGTCATCGGCAAAAGAGCCGAAGATGTAAGCGAGGCCCGTCCCGGCACTCTGGGCAAAGGCCGCTTCGGCGTCGTACTGCTTGAGAAGATAGTTGGCGTAGTCCCAGACGTAGACGAAGCTCCGGCTGGAGAGCGTCCAGTAGAAATACGCCAGTCCGATGGCCCATATCCCCAGCAGGATGGCCCAGTGGAAGAGGTCGAACTTTACGCCTGCAATGTGCAGGACGCAGAGAACCAGCGCAAAAAGCAGAAGGGAGGCCCAGAGGCTCAGCAGAGGAAAAAAGAAGACGCTGCCCGGTGCGGCCAGAGCAAGGACGGCCAGCGCTGCGGCGCAGAGGCAAAGGTCCAGTGCGGCCCACTGAGGTGGAGAAAGCCGGGGAAGAGTGACAGACGGCATAAAATGATACGATTCCTTTCTTTCGTCGTTCGGAAAGAAAAATGCGGCACAACTTTCCATTCAACAGTATAACAAATCTGATATGTTCCTGTCCAGCCGGACAGAGCGATAAAACGCAGAATATCCCGCCGCATTTTCAGCAGACGGGATATTCTCTATAAAATATTACTTTTTGGAAGCTTTCGCCGGAGCGCTCGTCCCGGCGGTCTGTGCAGCTTTTGCGGCCTTGCGGCGGGCAGCAGCGGCTTTCCGTGCACTGGCCTGTGCAGCATCCGGATGGGGAGCCTCGGGGCTGAGCTTGAACATCCGGCTGCCCATGGCAGGCAGGTCAACGGTGAGGGTGTAGTCCCGGCCATAGACACCGCCGTCGGTGGTGTGAAGGGCTTTGGGTTTCGACTTGTCTGCACCGTTCCAGCAGGGGGCCTCAGTGTTCAGCAGCTCCTCGGCCCCGGCGGGAAAGCTCAGGTAAAGGGGGAATTTCTTGTGGGCAGTGTTCTGGGTGTTCATGACGCAGAGGATGCTCTGCCCGGCACCCTTCCGTAGCCAGGCGTATACGCCCTCATCCCGGCTCTCGCAGGCCACCCACTCGAAGCAGCGGGGGTCATACTCGCCGTCGTAAAGGGCAGGCTGAGTGGCATAAAGGCGGCTGAGGGCTGCGAAATATTTCTGGAAGGCATCGTGGAAGGGATACTTGAGCAGGTCCCAGTCCAGCTCCCGCTTTTCGTCCCACTCCCGGAAGTGGGCGATCTCGTTACCCATGAAGTTAAGCTTCTTGCCGGGGTGGGTGTACATGTAAAAATAGAGGGTGCGCAGCTGGGCACATTTTTCTTCGTAGGTGCCCCAGAGCTTATCGATGATGGTCTTTTTGCCGTGGACCACCTCATCATGGCTCAGGGCCAGCAGATACAGCTCGTTGTAGAAGTAGTGCATACTGAAAACGATCTTGCCGTAGGCGTTGGGACGCTCCCCGAAAGGGGTGGCAAAATAGTCCAGGGTGTCGTGCATCCAGCCCATATCCCACTTGTAATCGAAGCCGATGCCGTCGTAGCGGGTGGGGGCAGTGACCTTGAGGAAGTTGGTAGAATCCTCGGCCATGTAGACGCCGGTGGGCCAGCGGTCGTTCAGGCCGTGGTTGAGGTTCCGCAGGAAGGTGACGGCGCCTTCATTCACGCCCCGGGCGGGGTCGCCTTGCCAGTAGAGGGCGCGGGAGATGGCGTCCATCCGGATGCCGTCGCAGTGGTAGACCTCCATCCACATGGCGGCGGCACTGTTCAGGAAGCTGCACACCTCCCGGCGGTAGTAGTTGAAATTGCAGGTGCCCCACTCGCTGTGGCCCACATCGCTGTCGTACTCGTAGAGATGGGTGCCGTCAAAGTTGGCCAGTGCGTCGGCGTTGGCGGCAAAGTGGACGGGGACAAAATCCATGATGACGCCAATGCCCATCCGATGGCAGGCGTTGACGAAGGAGGCAAACTGGGCCGGGCTGCCGTACCGGCTGGTGACGGAAAAATAACCGGTGGTCTGGTAGCCCCAGCTACCATCAAAGGGGTGCTCGGCCAGGGGCAGCAGTTCTACGTGGGTGAAGTGATGCTCCAGCAGCCAGGGGATGAGTTCCCGGGCCAGCTCGTCGTAATCGTACCAGCCGTCGGAACCGTCAGGCTGAATGGAGTTGGGCTTGTGTTTCCAGCTGCCGACGTGGAGCTCGTAGATGTTCATGGGCAGGTTGCGGCACTTGTCCCGCCGCTCCATCCATGCAGTGTCGTCAAAGGAGAAATCCAGCTTTGTCAGCCGGCTGGCATCGGCAGGACGAAGCTCGGAAGAAAAAGCGTAGGGGTCGGGGCGCATCACCACGCTGCCGTCGGCACCGTGGATGCGGTATTTGTAGAGGTCACCTTCGTACAGACCGGAGACAAAAGCGCTCCACACGCCGGTGTCGGCTTTCTGCATGGATACACCGGCCCCCCAGCCGTCGAAGCCGCCGCAGACCTCCACGGCTGTGGCACCCGGAGCCCAGACCGCAAAACGCCAGCCCTCTTCGCCCCGGTCTCCCTGCCAGGGATGCGCACCGAGGGTGCGGTAGGCGTCGAAACAGTCACCGTTGAAGAACGAACAGGGGATGGAAGGAAGATTCATACGAAAGACTCCTTTTATCGCAATTTTATAAATAACGTCTCACAAAACTGCATAGTTGCGATATGCAGTCTGCGGATGCTGCCTGTGCACCGAAAACGCAAACAGTTCTATTGCAATTTTTACAAAAATCTCAGTTGGAATACTCCGCTTTGAGAAATATACAACACTTTTACCACACTTTTGTCGGAAAATGTGCTATACTGAATAGGACACAGCGGCACTTTTGTCGGAAAAGTGCCATGCTGGATGCCGCAGCCTGCGGCTGCGGTGGATATTTTGGAAACAGGAGCGGTACAGACTATGGCTTGGTACGATAATGCAGTATTCTATCACATCTATCCTCTGGGATTGTGCGGCTGTGCGCATGAGAATGACGGACAGCCGGTGCCCGGAGCCTTCAAAAAGCTGAACGCGTGGGCGGAACACGCGGCAGAGCTGGGCTGTACGGCCATTTATATCGGACCTCTGTTCGAGAGCGGCTCCCACGGCTATGACACCATCGATTACCGCCTGGTGGACCGCCGCCTTGGCACCAATGAGGAATTCAAGCAGTTCGTGGCGGCCTGCCACGCCCGTGGCCAGCACGTCGTCGTGGATGGTGTGTTCAACCATGTGAGCCGTGACTTCTTTGCCTTTCAGGAGCTGAAGGAGCACCGGGAGAATGCCCGGTACAAGGACTGGTTCTGCGACCTGAACTTCTGGGGCAACAATGAGTATAACGACGGCTTCTCTTACGGCAACTGGGGCGGCTTCAACCTGCTGGTCAAGCTGAACCAGCGCAACCCGGAGGTGCAGCAGTATCACTTCGATACCGTCCGGTTCTGGGTGAAGGAGTTCGACATCGACGGCATCCGTCTGGACACCGCGGACGTGCTGGATTTTGACTTCATGAAAGGCCTGCGCCGTCTGGCCAATGAGATAAAGCCGGAGTTCTGGCTCATGGGTGAGGTCATCCATGGCGACTACAGCCGCTGGGCAAATCCCGAGATGCTCCACTCTGTCACCAACTATGAACTGCACAAGGGCCTGTGGAGCGGCCATAACGACCACAACTATTTTGAGATCGCCCACACCATGCGCCGACTGCAGGGCCTCTGCCACGACACCCGGCTGTACAACTTCTCGGATAACCACGATGTGGAGCGCCTGCCCAATAAGCTGCGCAACCGGGATCACATCCGGCATGTCGCACTTTTAGTATATACGCTCTGGGGCATTCCGTCCATCTATTATGGCTCAGAATTTGGCATCGAGGGCAAAAAAGAGTGGGGCAGCGACTGGCCCCTCCGCCCCTGTCTGGAGCTGGCGGACTATGCCGACGCCGAGAAGACGAACCCTGTCACCAGTGTCTATGCCGCGCTGGGTAAGCTGAAAGCGGAATATCCGGAGCTGAGCTATGGTGAGGTGAAGGAACTGACCCTGACCACCCAGAGCTACGCCTATGCCCGGGTGCTTTACGACAAGGCCATCGTGGCTGTGTATAACAACGGTGACACGCCGGTATCCATGGAGCTCCAGCTCCCGGTGGAGGCTTCCGGGGTGGAAGACCTGCTGGCCGACTGCGTGGGCAGTCAGCCTATCATGACGCAGGTGGAGTGGGGCAGGCTGAAAGTACAGCTGCCCTCCAACTACGCCACCCTGCTGCGGCTGGTGTGAGAAAGGGAGGCGGGCTCATGAATGCTGCGCAGCGCAGAAAAGTGATATTGGAAAAACTGACCGATGCCGACTCTCCCCTGAGTGCCAGCGCACTGGCCGGAGAACTGGGAGTGTCCCGGCAGATCGTGGTGGGAGATGTGGCCCTGCTGCGGGCCGCCGGAACCCAGATCGACGCCACGCCCCGGGGCTATCAGCTCCACCCGGCGGCCCGTGGATTCACAGGCATTCTGGCCTGCGTCCACAGTACAGCCGACCAGATGCGGGAAGAGCTGTATACTGTCGTAGACCAGGGCGGTGTTGTGGTGGATGTGGCTGTGGAGAACCCACTGTACGGCGAACTGCGCGGCAATCTGAACCTCGCCAGCCGGTACGATGTGAACCATTTTCTCCGGCAGGCGTCGGATACGCCTGAATGCCTGCTGAGCCGGATGACCGGCGGCGTCCATCTGCACACCCTGAGCTGTCCGGATCAGGCGACGTTCCGCCGCATCGAGGCGGCGCTGGATGCCGAGGGTCTGCTCTATAAAAAAGAGTAAGAGATACTGCTATCATTGTAAAAAATCCACGGGGCCTTGTCCATCGACGAAAGACGAAAACCGTTGGATATTCAACTAAAACATGGAAGAGGTGGATTTTGTGGACATCCGTATCGCCCGAACCGACCGTGCTATCGAACAGGCTTTTATGGAGCTGCGGGAGAAGAACCCTTTGGAAAAGATCAAGATCAAAGACCTGTGTGCGCTGGCCTGCATCAACAAATCGACATTCTATGCCCACTATGAGGATATCTATGCGCTGGCGAATGCGCTGGAGAACAAGCTGATAGAATCGATCCTTGCCAGCGTGCCCCGCACCCACGACAGAGCGGCGCTGCGGAATGCTGAGACCCTGACCCGGGAGTTGTTCCAGGCATTCACTCAGAATCAGCGGGCGGTGAATATCCTGTTCTCCGGAAACCGGCAGGGCATCTTTGCCAACAGCATCGAGAAGGGGCTGCGGCAGCGCTTCGAGGAGGCCGACCCCACCTTTGCAGAAGACCTGAACCGGGGCATCCTGCTCTCCTTCTGCGTGCAGGGCTGCTTCTATGCCTTCACCAACAACAGCGGCCGGATGGACGAAAGCAAGCTGGTGGCCCTGCTGGGCAATATCTCCAAAGCGGCCATGAGCATTGAACTGTAACCGGTAAAACACAAAAAGCTCTGCCGGAGCAAACGACAGAGCTTTTTTGCGTGAGAGCGATTATTTGGAATAGAGTTCCACGATGTTCAGCAGAACCTGTGTGGCTTTGTCCATCCGCTCGACGGTGGTGCACTCGCAGACGCCGTGGAAGTTGAAGCCGCCGGTGCCCAGGTTGGGGCAGGGCAGACCCTTCCAGCTCAGCACAGCGCCGTCGGTGCCGCCGCGGACAGGCACCTCGGCCGGGGTCAGGCCGGTCATCTCGATGGCCTTGCGGGCGGTCTCCACCAGATGGAAGTGGGGCTTGATCTTTTCCAGCATATTGCGGTAGCTGTCCTTGATCTCCACTTCCACCGTGCCGGGGCCGTACTTGCCGTTGAGGTAGGAGGCAATGTGCATCAGGTTATCTTTCTTGAACTGCAGCTTGTCGGCGTCGTGGTCGCGCAGGATGTAGCCCAGCTTGGCCTCGGTGACGTCGCCGTACATCTGGCAGAGATGGTAGAAGCCCTGATAGCCTTCGGTGGTCTCGGGGCGGGCCATGACGGGCAGTGCAGTATGAAATTCCATGGCCACATTGGAAGCGTTGATCATGGCGTCCTTGGCGCTGCCGGGATGGACGGAGAAGCCGTGGATGGTGACGGTGGCAGAAGCAGCGTTGAAGTTTTCGTACTCGATGCCGCCCACGTCACCGCCATCGACGGTGTAGGCAAACTCTGCGCCGAAGCCGGGAATGTCGAACAGGGAAGCGCCCTCGCCGATCTCCTCATCGGGGGTAAAGGCAATGCAGAGCTTGCCGTGGGGCCGCTTTTCGTGGATGATGCGCTCGGCGGCAGTCATGATCTCCGCGATGCCGGATTTGTCATCTGCACCCAGCAGGGTGGTGCCGTCGGTGGTGATGAGGGTCTCGCCCTTCAGATCTTTGAGGAAGGGGAAGGTGGAAACTTTCATGACCATGCCAGTGCCGGGCAGGGTGACGTCGCCGCCGTCGTAGTTTTCGTGGAGGATGGGCTTGACCTTCTCGCCGGAGGCATCCGGCGCAGTATCCATGTGTGCGATAAGGCCCAGTGCGGGCTTTTTCTCGCAGCCTGCGGTGGCGGGAATGCTGCCGTAGACATAGCAGTGCTCATCCACAAAAGCATTGTCAATGCCGATGGATTTCATCTCTTCCACCAGCTTATTGGCCAGTTCAAACTCCCGTTTGGCGGAAGGATGTGTGCCGGAATCGGGGTCCGAGGTGGTGTACACCCGGGCGTATTTCAACAGTCGCTCGTAAGCACGCATAAGTAAACGCTCCTTTATCGTTTTGTTGTCCTTATGATACCCTTTTTGAGGGGGATTTACAAGGGGGAAAGGGGGGTAGGGCTCTGCTGGAGCAAGGTGGCTTTTGGTAAGGGAAACGGGTGCGCCCGCTTGTGGCGGGGGTGAAGTTTTATTTTTCGTAA
>DCCL01000160.1 GCA_002313795.1 Faecalibacterium prausnitzii | reverse complement strand
CGGCGGCGTGCTGGTCTACGGCATCCCCGAGTTCCGTCTGCCCAAGGCCATCGTCCAGCAGGAGATCGATGGTCTGAAGAAGATGGGCGTCGATTTTGAGTGCAACATGGTCATCGGCAAAGTCCTCACCATCGATGAGCTGATGGGCGAATACGGCTATGAGGCTGTCTTCGTCGGCTCCGGTGCCGGTCTGCCCCGCTTCATGGGCATTCCCGGCGAGAGCCTGAAGGGCGTCTACTCCGCCAACGAGTTCCTGACCCGCTCCAACCTGATGAAGGCTTATCTGCCCACCAGCAAGACCCCCATCCGCACTGGCAAGAAGGTCGCTGTCGTAGGCGGCGGCAACGTAGCCATGGACGCTGCCCGCAGTGCCCTGCGTCTGGGTGCTGAGACCGTCTACATCGTCTACCGCCGCGGCATGGCTGAGCTGCCCGCCCGTAAGGAAGAGGTGGAGCACGCCGAGGAAGAGGGCATCATCTTCAAGACCCTCTGCAACCCGGTGGAGATCCTGCCCGACGAGGACGGCTTCGTCAAGTCCATCACCTGCGTGGAGATGGAGCTGGGTGAGCCGGATGCCTCCGGACGCCGCCGCCCCATCGGGAAGAAGGGCAGCGAGTTCACCATGGACGTGGACACCGTTATCATGAGCCTGGGCACCAGCCCCAACCCCCTCATCCGCTCCACTACCCCGGGCCTGGACACCAACAAGCACGGCTGCATCGTCACCGAGGGTGACGACGGCAAGACCAGCCGTGAGGGCGTCTATGCCGGCGGCGATGCCGTGACCGGTGCCGCTACCGTCATCAAGGCCATGGGCGCAGGCAAGGCTGCGGCTAAGGCTATCGACGAATACATCCGGAATAAGTAACTTCTGTCTTCCCACCGAATAAAGAATCAAGTCCCATGTCTGCGCCGCAATGGTGCCTGACATGGGACTTTTCATGTTGCAAAAGAGTGCCGAAACGCACTGCTCCCGCTGTCCTGTTATGATGGTATTCTGTATAAATGCACTTTATAAATCGAGCTCTGTTATTTTTTCAGGATAAACCGCGGTCCTTCCTCGCCCATGATTCCCATCGGCACAAAACCCAGCTTTGTCAGGATATGCTGCGACGCAGCGTTGTCCGGGTCGGTCTCTGCTTCCACCGCCATAACACCGGGCTGTTCCAACGCCCACTTGCAGAGCGTCCGGGCCGCTTCAGTAGCATATCCATTGTTCTCATACGGCTTCTGAATGCCGTATCCGATTTCCGGGTGGCCATTTTCGGGCAGGCCCTTGAAGCACATATCGCCCACAAAAGCACCGTCTTCCTTCCGGACGACTTTCCACGCCGTGTACCATAGTGCCTTTTCGGGCTCCGCACGGCATCCGGCCAGCATTTCTGCATACGCTTCGCTCAGTTCCGGGTCTATGCTCCTGGTCTGTGCGATGAGGGCTTCCATCTCCGCTTCGCAGGCCGGCCGGAGGATGAGCCGCCGGGTACGCAGCTCCTTCGTACCGGGGACATAAAAGCGCTGTGCCGCCGGGTTCTCCAGATTCAGCAGCCATATCTTCTTTCCTATGCCGCCCGCGTAACCGGTCAGGCTTCCGGTCTCGCCCACCACCCGATGGCAGGGCACGATGACCGACACCGGGTTATGTCCCACAGCGCCGCCCACGGCCTGCGCCGAAACCCGTTTTCCGCCCTCTGCGGCCAGCTGTTTTGCCAGTGCGCCATAGGTCGTCGTCTGCCCATAGGGAATCTTCAACAGCAGCGCCCAGACTGCCTGCCGGAAATCCGAACCGATGAGGTGGAGCTTCGGGGTGAAGTCCGGCTCCTTTCCCGAAAAATAGACATCCAGCCAGCGGCAGGCATCCGCCAAAACCGGCGTGGTCTTTTCCTCGTGTTCCGGGGGCAGTTCAGCCGCAAAATATTTCTGCTCATCGAACCATATTCCGGTCAGGCCTTCTTCGTCTGCCGCCAGAAGCATCCCGCCCAGCGGCGAATCGTAATGCATCGTGTACATCATTTCTCACTCATCCCACATTTTTTATTTTGATGTTGATTTCCCGGCCGGTTTTGCCGGGGAGTAGTCTTTCGGACTGAAGACAGCCCCGTCCGCTGTCGGCCTCTTTCTATCCAAAATTCGATTCACAACTTTTTGTTTGAATTTTAGTTGTTTTTCTGATTATAGCAGAAAATCTCAGGGCTTTCAAGATGTATCAACCTATCAGCAGTCATCTTTTTCGTGCAGCGGAAATGACGCTATGGCGCGCTGATGATAGAACGCGTTCCGCTTCATCCTCTTTTTTATTTCATTGCATTTCTCTGCCCTTTCGATACCAGAGAAATTCGGAAACAAAAAATCCCGCCTCCGGGGAGCATCAGCTCCATGCAGAGACGGGATTTTGGACTCATCGGTTTACTATCGTGTTACCCGATTTTATATTTTTAACATGTCTACGTTAAATTTCATTCCAATTCGATTCTGGAAAGCTGTTTTCTAGTTGTAACAGGTACAGTTTTCCAGCTCGGCGAAGTGTATTTTCCACTCCATCCATTGTGTGTTTTTGACTACAATTAAAATTGCTGTCAAAATGATGTCACAGTATCAGGCAGACCGCTTCGTGTCAAGTGCCTTGACCTCTTCAACGGAGAGTTTCGTATACTTTGCCATGATTTCATACGGCATACCATCTGCCAGCATCGAGCGGGAGAATTCAACCGCCTGTTCACGTTTGCCTTCTTCTCTCACTTCTTCAAAAGCTCTGCACATAGTTGCCACTCCTTTCGTGTCCTCTTTGAAATAGCGTACCCGCTGCGCCAGTACCGGATAATTCATATCATCCGGGTTTGTGCAGGTAAAGTCCTGCATCAAGCGGCCCAGCTTGGTATCATCCTTGATTTGAGAGTTCACATAAATAATATGTGCTCCATCTCCGAACGGCATTCCTGTTTCTTGGATTGTTCGTTCGATATGATAAATCGGAAGACCAGCTTTCAGAATATCATTTTCCGTAATAAAGATCACATAGGTTTCATATAGCTGGTCGTAACGATCACCCGGCTCTGTAATGTTGGCGTCCATCAAACCGCTGTTATAACGGGCTCGTCTGACCTCTGCGCCACGGTCATTACGCTGGATTTCGATGTTGTAGGCTTTATTCTGCTCATCCACGGCCAGAATATCCCGTCGAGCCGAGCGGCCTTGAATGTTATTCAATCCGTACTGGCTATGAACTTCACGAATTGTCAGGTCATCACGGTCTAAAATCACCTGAAGCAGAAACTCCGAACACTCTTTATCTTCAAAGACTTTCGTCATGAAGTTATCGTCGATAAGGCGAAGATTCTGAATCCGATGCAGATACTCTTCATGCTTCCGCTCGAAGTCCAGCTCCTGCGGCGTCTTATTCTCTCCCATCGGCTCACCTACTTTTATATAACACTTGAATGAATCATTTGTCACATAAAGAATACCACAAAACCGTACTTTTTTCAAGGTAGCGCAAAATCCACCCTGGCGGACCCTCAAATGCTCCATTCAACTGTCGTATACCTTATTATAATACACTTGTTTCATACAAGTGTCATGCAACGGAAAAAGTACGGCCCGAAAGCCGCCCTCTCCCTTATGTACCGGCTTTTGATTCCGTCGCGGGTTTCTCAAAGCCAGTGCGGTTCCTTACCCGTGGTTCGGGATTCGGAACCCGTACAAGTATTTCGTCCGGTTCGCAATCCAACGCTTCGCAGATGAGGTCCAAATGATTCAGATTCATTCTCTCTGCGATTTCGTTGTAGTAATCACTGATCGTGGTTGGTCGAATACCTGTGGCGCGTGCCAGATCTGCTTGCGTCCATTTCAGTTCGCCTAGCTTCCTGGATAGTAAAATTCTAATCATTCTCGCTCGCTCATTGTAATTAAAGATACCGTTTTCTGCTGGAAAAGTCAGGGAATTGTTATATTATCACGGAAGCCGTGATTTTTTGGCGCAAAAAAGCAAAAAAACACCCCGTCACCTGTTTCGACTTTTCATCTGACAGGTGACGGGGTGTTGTCATTTGTTCCGAGTATTCAGTTCAGCAAGCTGCCGCTGGTCGGATTCTCTGTACCGTTCATCCACGCCCTCCAAATGGGAGAGACAACGCTTCAGCTCACCGTTCCAGTAAATCTGCCCAGTTTCCGTTTCCATCCGCTCAATGTCGGCACAAATGCAGGATACATGGGTTCCTCCGTCGCCGGAGAAATGCTCATCATCACGAAAGACCAGTATGAGCTTTTGCGGAAAGAATTCCGCAATGAGGCCTATCTTCTGGCATTTGATATTCTGTTCTGGACAGGATGCCGCGAGGGCGAGATGCTGGCACTGTTGCCCAAAGACCTGACCGATGATGACCAGTTGCGCATCTACAAGACCTATCACAGAAAAAAGGGGCAGGATATTTTCGGTCCCACCAAGAACAGCAAGAAAGGCGGAAACCGCAATGTGCCTATTCCGCACTGGCTGGCCGAAGAGTTCCGCACCTACTGTTCCCGGCTCTATGGGCTGACCCCAGATGACCGCGTGTTCTACATGACGTGCACAGCGCTCAACAAAGAGCTGACTCGCTGCACCCAGCTCACCTATCTGCCGGATATTCGTGTTCATGACCTACGGCACAGCCACGTTTCCCTCTGCATCGAGCTGGGCTACTCTGTCGTTCTGGTGGCAAGGCGAATCGGCGACACCGTTCCTGTTGTCATGCGAACTTATGCCCATTTGTACCCCAACAAGCAGCAGGAGCTTGTGTCGAAGCTGGAGGCCATCGGCTCCCCCTCTTCCAATGACGATGAATCCGATTTGATGTCACTCGGCTAGGCCGAAAACAGGTGATGTCACAACCCGTTTTGTGATGTCATGATGTCAAAAAGTCCCGGAAAGTTTCGATTTCTCGTTACTTTCCGGGGCTTTCAAATTATTCTTCGATAATAAACCGTGCTACCATTTCCCGGCACATCCAGCAGATGCTTTTTGCCGCAGGTGATGTCAAAGTGATGTCATTCTTCCGAAATTCATCATTTTTCAATCGTAGACACGTTTTATTTTCTTGCATTCCATTATTCGAGCTCAATCGTGGCCGGCGGTTTGCCAGTGCAGTCGTAGAACACGCGATTGACGTGCTTGACCTCATTGACGATGCGGCTGGTGACAGTGCCCAGCACATCCCAGGGCATATTATAGCTTTCTGCGGTCATGAAGTCGGTGGTGGTGACGGCACGGAGGGCCACAGCATAATCATAGGTGCGCTCATCGCCCATGACGCCGACGCTGCGCATATTGGTCAGAGCGGCGTAATACTGGTTGATCTCCTTATCCAGACCGGCCTTGGCGATCTCCTCACGCCAGATGGCGTCTGCATCCTGCACGATAGCCACCTTCTCGGGGGTCACTTCGCCGATGATGCGGATGCCCAGACCGGGGCCAGGGAAGGGCTGACGGCTGACCAGATATTCGGGCAGGCCCAGCTCACGGCCTACCTGACGGACTTCATCCTTGAACAGGTTGCGCAGGGGCTCCACCAGTTCCTTAAAGTCCACGGTGTCGGGCAGACCGCCGACATTGTGATGGCTCTTGATGACAGTGGACTCACCGCCCAGACCGCTCTCCACCACGTCGGGGTAGATGGTGCCCTGTGCGAGGAAATCGACTTTGCCGATCTTCTTGGCCTGCTCCTCGAACACCCGGATGAACTCTTCGCCGATGATCTTGCGCTTCCGCTCCGGCTCGGTGACACCGGCCAGCTTGCTGAAGTAGCGCTCACGGGCATCCACGCAGATAAAGTTGATATCGAAGCCGTTGGGGTTGCCCGGGCCAAAGACAGAGCAGACCTCTTCCTTCTCGTTCTTGCGCAGCAGACCGTGGTCCACGAAGACGCAGGTCAGCTGCTTGCCGACGGCCTTGGCCAGCATTGCGGCCAGAACCGAGGAATCCACGCCGCCGGACAGGGCACAGAGCACCTTGCCGTCGCCGATTTCTTCCCGCAGGGCTTTGACGTTGTTCTCCACGAAGGAGTCCATCTTCCAGTCGCCGGTGCAGCCGCAGATGTCATACACGAAGTTGTGCAGCATCTGCTTGCCCTCGACGGTATGCAGGACTTCCGGGTGGAACTGGACGGCATACAGCTTTCTCTCTGCATCCTCCACCGCAGCCACCGGGCAGTTTGCCGTGTGTGCCGTGATCTTGAAGCCGGGTGCGGCTTTCTCAATGTAGTCGTTGTGGCTCATCCAGCAGATGGTAGAGGGGTGCACATTGGTGAACATCTTGCTGCTGTTGTCCACAAAGACCTCGGTCTTGCCATACTCGCGCTCGGGAGCACGGCAGACATGGCCGCCCAGCAGGTGCATCATGAGCTGGCTGCCGTAGCAGATGCCCAGGATGGGCA
>DCCL01000073.1:3294-5046 GCA_002313795.1 Faecalibacterium prausnitzii | reverse complement strand
CACATTGAGGAGAACATCCGCAAGCTGCACGACGCTGAGCTGGAAGCAGAGCTTGCCTCAGAGCGGGATGCCGACGAAAAATAATTTACACTGACGCGGAAAGGGGATGCGTGCAATGGAACAGCGGAACAATCTGGTGCTGCAGGGCACGGAGACATTTTCCCGCGGGCAGCTGGACAATGTGGCACTGGACAACGGCAGCGTCGTGCTGGACAGCGTGGCCGGGCGCTACCTGCCCTACGGCAGCTACACCACGCCGGAATTTGCCATGCCGGCCTTCTGCAATCTGAATGTCAGCTGGAATGCCCACGCACCGCAGAACACCATGGTGGAGGTGCGGTGCCGCATCTATGCCGGCGGCGGATGGACGGGCTGGATGAGCTTCGGCAAGTGGGCCCCGGATTACCCCCGGCAGAGCATCAGTTTCCACACCGGCGACGGGATGATCTTTCTGCTGGGCGACACGGTCACGGTGGCTCTGCCCGGCGGCGGCACCGGCGTGCAGCTGCAGGTCAACCTCTCCACCAACGATGAAAAAGTCACCCCTGCACTCCGGCTGCTGGCGGCAGCGGTCCGCCCCCTTTCGTGGGAGAAGCAGAACGGCCACCCCATCAACCGCCAGCTCTATCTGCCGGAATACTGCCTCAGCTCCCACGACCCCAGCTTTGGCCGGGACATGGATCTGCCGCTGGTGATGGCGGCTCTGATGAACCGCTGGGGCGAAGATATCCTGCCCGAAGAGGTGGCCTATGTCATGGAGGACAAGGCCAGCGGCAGCACCGGCAACGGTGCCTTTGCCGCCGCCGCAGCAGGCTGCTGCGGCTTCCCCTGCTGGCAGGCGTGGATGGACCTGCAGGACCTGCGGGAGCAGATCCACGACGGTTGTTCCGTGGCCGTACGGGTGGAGCGCCGCGTCATGGGCCAGCGGGATCCGGTGGGCGTCTGGATGGGGCTTCACGGCTTCGGCCATGACGACGCCGTGCTGGCGGATTTCGTCCTCCTCAATGACCCCACTGCCGACAACGACGGCGCTGTGAACTGCCACATGGCCGTCTCCGACTTCGCGCGCTACTTCACCGGCCGGGCCATCGCCCTCCGCCCCAAGCCCCGGAACACCGAGGCCGACCGGCCCCGGCGGTTCTCCTGCGACCTGAACTACAGCGGCGAGGACGACTGCTGGTACATCTCGCTCCGGGGCAGGCGGTATCTGCTGCCGGCGGAGTTTTCCGGATGGGCGGCCTGCAGCCCCCACGACGGGATAGCCCACGCCACCACCGCCCACCGCACCTTCCGCCGGATGGAGCGCACCCGCACCGGCGGGCTCCGTTTCCCGCCGGAACAGGTGGCCGCAGGCGGCAAATGCAGTCTGTATCTGGTAGACCAGACCGGCTCCATGCTGGTGGGGCAGGTCATCCTGCCGGTACCGGCACCCCCGCCGCCTCCGGTCTTACCGCAGACTGTTCCAACTGCCAGCCAAAGCACCGAGCCATCTGCCCCTGAGGGACAAGAGCCAAGGGCTTTAATGGATAAATTATCAATATAGGAGGAACCTGTTATGGCAAAGACGATCATCACTTTGGGCCGTGAGTACTGCACCGGTGGACGTTACATCGCAAAGGATGTGGCACGGGCACTGAACCTCAAGCTCTACGACAAGGAGCTGATCACCCTTGCAGCCAAGAATTCCGGACTGTCCGAGGAGGCCGTGGCCGCCAGCGAAAAGCGGCACACCCACAGCCTGCTGTACAGCCT
>DCCL01000073.1:0-3200 GCA_002313795.1 Faecalibacterium prausnitzii | reverse complement strand
AGCCGCATCATCAAGCAGCTGGCCGAGGAAGGCCCCTGCGTCATCGTGGGCCGCTGCGGCGATTATGTGCTGCGGGACCGCAAGGATGTGCTGCGGGTCTTCGTCTACGCTCCCAAGGAGTGGCGTCTGGCCTACGGCAAGGCAAACAACATGCTGCAGGCCAAGGACGAGAAAGGCATCAAGGAAGAAATGGAGAAGACCGACCGCAACCGCGCGGCCTACTACAACTACTACACCCAGAACCGCTGGGGCGATGCCCATAACTACGACCTGGCCATCAACGCCGCACTGGGCCATGATGCCTGCGTGAAGATGATCCTTGCTGCTGCCGAAGCCAAGGAAAAGGCCATGGAGGGCTGATCCTCTCCGCCCTCCGGTAAGGGCAAAGTAAAATAGGATGCTGCGTGGGTGGGGTGCGTTTGCGCTCTGCCCACGTTTGCGGCATAGAACAATTCATCACAAACCAGGTTATCAACATCAGAAGGAGAAATCGTGGAAAACAAGCAACCTCTTTCCGCTCCCGCCAACGGGCGGGAAAACATCATGGGCACCATGAACATCAACCCTCTGCTCATCCGGCTGAGCGTGCCCATGATGGTGTCCATGCTGGTGCAGGCCCTCTACAACGTGGTGGACTCGGTGTTCGTGTCCCACGTCAGTGAGAGCGCCCTCACCGCCGTCTCTCTGGCCTTCTCCCTGCAGAATGTCATGATCGCGGTGGGTGTCGGCACCGGCGTGGGCGTCAACGCCACCCTGTCCAAGAGTCTGGGCGAAAAAGACCAGAAACAGGCCAACCGCATCGCCGAGAACGGCATCTTCCTCTCCCTGTGCAGCTACCTCGTGTTCCTGCTCATCGGCCTGAGCTGCATGAAGCTCTATTTCTACGCCCAGACCACCGACCCGGACATTGCGGAGCAGGGCATCCGGTATCTGACCATCTGCTGTGTGCTCAGCCTCGGTCTCTTCACCCAGACCATGGGCGAAAAGCTGCTGGCTGCCACCGGCCGCACCCACCTGAGCATGATGAGCCAGCTGGTGGGCGCTGTGGTCAACATCGTACTGGACCCCATCTTCATCTTCGGCTACTGCGGCGAGGCCCTTTCCGGCACCACCGGTGCTGCCATCGCCACCGTCATCGGCCAGTTCTGCGGCGCAGGGATGACCCTCTTCTTCAACCTGAGGAAGAACCCCGATATCCAGATCGATTTCCGGGGCTTCCAGCCCAATGGAAAGGCCATTAGCCGCATCTACACGGTGGGCCTGCCCAGCATCGCCATGCAGTGCGTGGGCAGCGTGATGGTCTTCTTCATGAACCAGATCCTCATGGTCTTCTCCTCCACCGCTGTGGCTGTGTTCGGCATCTACTTCAAGCTGCAGAGCTTCGTGTTCATGCCCATCTTCGGCATGAACAACGGCATGGTGCCCATCATCAGCTACAACTATGGTGCCCGGAAGCCAGAGCGCGTCAAAAAGACCATCCGGCTGGCCATCCTCTACGCCGAGGGCATCATGCTCATCGGCTTCTGCATCTTCCAGTTCCTGCCGGACAAGCTGCTGGGCTTCTTCGCCGCCAGCGATGCCATGCTGGCCATCGGCATCCCGGCCCTGCGCATCATCTGCCCCCACTTCCTGCTGGCCGGTGCAGGCATCGTGCTCTCGTCGGTGTTCCAGGCACTGGGCAACGGCGTGTTCAGCCTGACCGTCTCAATCTGCCGCCAGCTGGTGGTGCTCATCCCCGCTGCATGGCTGCTGAGCCGCACCGGCAATGTGAACATGGTGTGGTGGGCCTTCATCATTGCCGAGATGGTCAGCCTGACCCTGAGCCTCATCTTCATGGCCCGCATCAACCGTACCGTCATCGTCCCGCTCTACGAAAAGCAGGGCGATACTGTATAAACTGTCTCCCTCTGTGGACGAAAGGAACGTGAACTCTATGGCAAAAAAGCTGAAGTGGAACCTTATCCTCATGAGCCTGCTCTATCTGGGGCTGGGCATCTTCCTTCTCATGGTGCCCGGCACAGCCCTCAACGTGGTCTGCTATGCTCTGGGCGGCGTGGTGCTGGCCTGTGCAGCCGTCCAGCTGGTGCGGTATTTTGTCGTGGAGCGCGGCGTGTTCCAGAGCCAGCTCACCCTCATCTCGGGGCTGGTCTGTCTGGCGCTGGGCGCATTCCTCATCATCCGCAGCGACATCGTGGTGCGCATCCTGCCCATCGTGTTCGGCCTCTTCGTCATCTTCGACAGTCTGGGCCGCATCCAGAACGCGCTGGAACTGCGCCGGTGTGAGTATTCCAGCTGGAAGGTCTTCCTGCTGCTGGCGGTGCTCAGCGTGGTGCTGGGCGTCGTGATGGTGGTAGACCCCTTCGGCACCATGGAGACACTGGTGATGGCCATCGGCCTCATCCTCATTCTGGAAGGTGCCCTCAATCTGCTGAGCGCTCTCTACACCATGATCGCCGTCCGGCGGTTCATGAAGCTGCACCCTGAAACGCAGTCCATGCTGGAAGCTGTCACCGGCAAAGACCTGAACGGTGACGGCGTCATCGCCCCGGATGTGGCTCCTGCTGATGTGGAGGCCACAGCTGTGGAACTCGACCATGTGGACGAGAGTGCCGAAGTGGAACAGGAAGACGTTAACCCCGAAGAAGTTTAATTTGTTACCCCAAGAAAAAGCAAAGGATAAAAGAGAAAATGGAAAAGTACGATCTGATCATTGTCGGCGCCGGCCCTGCCGGCATCTTTACCGCTGTGGAGCTGCTGCGCCACGGCAGCAAGAAGCACATCCTGCTGGTGGAAAAAGGCAAGCCGGTGGAAAAGCGCCACTGCCCCAAGGCTGAGCTGGGCCACTGCGTCAACTGCCGCCCCACCTGCGCCATCACCACCGGTTTCTCCGGTGCCGGTGCATTCTCCGACGGCAAACTGAGCCTTTCCCACGAGGTGGGCGGCGACCTGCCCAGCCTCATCGGTGAGGAGTTCGCACAGGAGCTCATCGATTACACCGACAAGATCTACCTCGAGTTCGGCGCTGACCCCCATGTGGAGGGCATCTACACCGGCGAGGACATCAAGGAGATCCGCAAGAACGCCATCCACGCCGGCCTGAAGCTGGTGGACTGCCCCATCCGTCATCTGGGCACCGAGAAGGCACAGCAGCTCTATCTCGCTATTCAGAACTATCTGGCCGACAACGGCGTGGAGATGCT
>DCCL01000062.1 GCA_002313795.1 Faecalibacterium prausnitzii | reverse complement strand
GACCCGGATGCCCACGGCAAAAAGGCCGATACCGTCACGGTCTACGAGGGCTGTATGCCCATCGAGATCATGGCGGCCCGGGGTGCCGACACCATGCGGTTCGGCCCCCTGCGCCCGGTGGGCCTCATCGACCCCCGCACCGGCCACCGCCCCTGGGCCAATGTCCAGCTCCGGGCCGAAAATAAAGAGCGGACCCTGTATAACATCGTGGGTTTCCAGACCAATCTGAAATGGGGCGAGCAGAAGCGGGTGTTCAGCATGATCCCCGGCCTTGAGAATGCCGAGTTCGTCCGGTATGGCGTCATGCACCGCAACACCTTCCTGGATGCGCCCCGGGTGTTGACCGCCGGGCTCTGCCTGAAAGAGCACCCCAACGTGTTCTTTGCCGGTCAGATCACTGGTTTTGAGGGTTATATGGAGAGTGCGGCCTGCGGCCTGCTGGCAGCACGGAACCTTTACGCCCGTCTGGAAGGGAAAGAGCTGCCCGCCCCGCCCGTCGATACCATGTGCGGTGCCCTCATCCAGTATCTGACCACTGAGAACAAGCACTTCCAGCCCATGGGCGCGAATATGGGCATCCTGCCCCCGCTGCCGGAGGAGACCCGCCCGCGGGACAAGCGCCTGCGTTACATGGCTGTGGCCCAGCGTGCCGTGGCCAGCTTCCAGCAGTGGCTGGATGAAACGGAACTCTGAAAGGTGAGAGACCTGAAAGGAGAAAGAGCATGAAAATCATTGTGGACATGATGGGCGGCGACAACGCCCCCCTGGCTGTTCTGGAAGGTGCTGCAGCTGCCGTGAAGGAGTACGGTGTCCAGCTCATCGGCGTGGGCAATGAGAAACTCGTCCGGAAGACCGCCGCAGAGCACAACATCCCGCTGGACGGCATCGAGCTGGTGAACTGCACTGAGACCATCGAGATGTGCGACGAGCCCGCCAAGGCCATCCGTTCCAAGAAGGATTCCTCCATCGTGGTGGGCCTGACCATGCTGAAAGAGGGCAAGGGCGATGCCTTTGTCTCTGCCGGCAGCACCGGCGCGCTCCATGTGGGCGCAAGCCTCATCGTGCGCACCCTGCGGGGCATCAAGCGCCCGGCACTGGCTACCATGGTGCCCGCCAAGAAGCAGGCTTACCTGCTGCTGGACTGCGGCGCCAACGTGGAGTGCCGCCCTGAGATGCTGGCAGCTTTTGCCGTCATGGGCAGCTGCTATGTGAACCGGGTGGAGGGCCGCCAGTCCCCCAGCGTGGCACTGGCAAACAATGGTGCTGAGGAGAGCAAGGGCACTCCCATGCTCAAGGAAGCCCATCAGCTGCTCAAGACCACCCCGGGCATCCGGTTCGTGGGCAACATCGAGCCCCGGGACGTGCCCAACGGAGACGTGGATGTGGTGGTCTGCGACGGTTTCACCGGCAACGTCATCCTCAAGCTGACCGAGGGAGTTGCAAGGATGCTGCTGGGGATGCTGAAAGAAATGTTCCTCAAGAATCTGGGCGGCAAGATGGCCTACCTGCTGCTCAAGGGCAGCGTGGCCGACCTCAAGCACCAGATGGACAGCGAGGGGTACGGCGGCGCACCGTTCCTGGGTGCCAAACAGCCGGTCATCAAGGCACACGGCTCCTCCAAGGCCAAGGGCATCAAGAACGCCATCCGGCAGGCAAAGATCTGCGTGGAGAACGACCTGTGCGGCACTATGCAGTCTGCGCTGGATGACCTGAGCGCTGCAAATGCCGCAGACGCCGCAAAAGAATAAACAGGTTTGAACACAAAAAGGGAGTAAAAAGACATGAGCCATCAGTTGGAAACTATCATTGGCTACAAGTTCAAGCACCCGGAGCTGCTGGAAACAGCGCTCACCCACACCAGCTATGCAAACGAGAGCCGCACGCCGGTCAAGCACAACGAGCGTCTGGAATTTCTGGGCGACAGCGTGCTGCAGATCGTCTCGGCCGATTATCTGTTCCACGCCTATGCAGACCGCCCTGAGGGCGACCTGACCCGCATCCGTTCCAGCCTTGTCAGCGAGGGTGCACTGTTCCAGTTCGCACAGGAGATCAATCTGGGCGAATATCTGCGCCTGGGCCGGGGCGAGGAGCGCTGCGGCGGCCGCACCCGTCCCAGTGTGGTGTCGGATGCCTTTGAGGCCCTCATTGCAGCCCTGTATCTGGACGGCGGCATGGAAGTGGCAAAGAACTTCATCCTGCCCTTCATCACCGAAGGCAAGCACGCCGAGGCCGACTATAAGACCCGCCTGCAGGAGATCGTGCAGCAGAACCCCGAAGAGCGGCTGAGCTATGTGGTGGAGCAGGAGACCGGCCCTGACCACGACAAGCATTTCGTGGTGGCGGTCCGGTTCAACTCGGACTGCGTGGCCCGGGGCGAGGGCCGCAGCAAGAAGGTCGCAGAACAGCACGCCGCCCGGGAAGCTCTCAAGCTGCTGGGCGTGATAAAGGAAAAATAACATGGTGTTCAAAGAACTGGAGATCCAGGGCTTCAAGAGCTTTCCCGACAAGGTGAAGATCCGCTTCGACGAGGGCGTCACCGGCGTGGTGGGCCCCAACGGCTCCGGCAAATCCAACCTGTCGGACGCGGTGCGCTGGGTGCTGGGTGAGACCAGCTCCCGGCAGCTCCGCGCAGCCGGCAAGATGGAGGATGTCATCTTCGGCGGCACCCGCCGCCGGGGGGCCATGGGCTTTGCACAGGTGCGGCTGACGCTGGACAACAGTGCCCACACGCTGGACATCGACGCCGACGAAGCGGTCATCGGTCGCAAATATTACCGCTCCGGCGAGAGTGAGTACACCATCAACGGACAGGTCTGCCGCCTCAAGGATATCTATGAGCTGCTGCTGGATACCGGCATCGGCAGGGACGGCTATTCCGTCATCGGACAGGGCCGCATCGCGGAGATCGTGGCGGCCAAGAGCAGTGAGCGCCGGGAGATCTTTGAAGAAGCCTGCGGCATTGCCAAGTACCGCTACCGGAAAAACGAAGCCGAGCGGCGTCTGGCCGCAGCGGCAGAGAATCTGGAACGCTTGCGGGACATTCTGGACGAGCTGGAAGCCCGGGTGGGCCCGCTGGAAAAAGAGAGCGAGAAGGCACAGCGCTTCCTCGACCTGAGCGCCCGGCGGAAGACGCTGGAAGTCACCCTCTGGACGGACGGCGTCCATCGGGCCCGGGAGGCAGTCCGCCGTCAGGTGCGGGATTACGAGACCGCTCAGGCCGAATATGAGCGGTTCGATAAAGAGGCCAAAGCCGCTGAGGCCGAGGCTGAGGAGATCCGGATGCAGGCACAACAGCTGACGATCACCGTCGAGCGCCTGAATGGGGATATCCGCAGCATCACAGAGGAGATCAGCGGCAGCGACAGCCGCATCGCCGTGCTGGAAAATGACATCGCCCGCAACGAGGAGAGCGCAGCCTCCCTACGGGAGGAGATCGCCGCCGGAGAGCAGGACAGCACCGAAGCGGCTGCTGCATTGGAGCGCCACCGTGCCGTGGCCCGCAGTATGGCCGCAGCGGGGGAGAAACTGGCCGCAGAGCTGGCAGAGCTGGATGCAGAACTGCTCCGGCTGACCACGGAGAATAACGCCAGCGGAGCCCGGCGGGATACCCTGCGGGCTGAGGTGGCCGAACTGACGGCAAAGCGCACCGAGGCGCAGGTGGCAAAGGCCTCTGCGGAAGCCGCCGCGCAGGCTGCAGAAGAGCAGCTGCCGGCTCTCGAGGAGAATGCCGAGACTCTGAAAGCCCAGCGGGACGATGCAAAAGAAGACTTGGAAGATACCATCCGGTATCGCACCATGCTGGAAGAAAATGAAAAGCAGCTGGCTAACGTGAAAGCAGGTCTGGAGCTCAAGCTCAGGGGCCGGAAAAATGCTCTTGACGAAGCCGATGCCGCGGAACAGAAGCTGGGCCGTGAACTGGATGCTGCCCGTCAGCGTCTGGGGATGCTGAAAGAGCTGGAAAAGAACATGGACGGCTACCAGAACTCGGTCAAGGCTGTCATGCGGGCCGCCGGAGCGCGCCGCCTGCGCGGCATTCTCGGGCCGGTGTCCTCCATCCTGAAGGTGGAGCCGGGCTGCGAGGTAGCCGTGGAAACAGCCCTTGGCGGGGCACTGCAGAATATCGTGGTGGAAAATGAAGCCGCTGCCAAGGCGGCCATCGCCATGCTGCGCAGTGACAATGCGGGCCGCGCCACCTTCCTGCCGCTGGATACGGTGCAACCCGGATATTTCCGGGGCAGGCTGTCCGGTACGGCACGTCTGGCCTCCACACTGGTGCAGGCTGACCGCCGGTACGACAACATTGTGTCCAGTCTGCTGGGCCGCATCGTGGTGGTGGACGAGATCAACGAAGCCGCCCGGGTGGCCCGGGAGCTGGGCTACCACAACAAGGTGGTCACGCTGGACGGGCAGGTCATCAATGCGGGCGGCAGCTTTACCGGCGGCAGCGTGCAGCGGTCGGCGGGATTGTTCACCCGCAAGCAGGAGCTGGAAGAACTGCGCGTCAAAGCGGCAAAGCTGCAGAAGGACTGCATCGCCGCGCAGGAGCGCACCGACCAGTGCAAGGAACAGGTGGACGCCCTGAAAGCAGAGCTGACGGCCACCTCGAGTGAGCAGATCACTGCCGCTAACGACGGCGTACGCGCAGAGGCCGAACAGAAGCGGCTGGAAACGCTGGCCGAGCAGCTGGACAGTGCCGTCACGGCCCGGCAGCAGGAGATCGACCGCCTGCACGCGGAACTGGCTGACAGCAATGCAAAAGCGCAGGCTGCGGTGCAGCAGCAGACAACACTGACGAAAACCCTTGATGAGCTGACCGACGAACTGAACCGTCTGGATGCCGGTGACGACAGTTTTCTGGCCCGGCAGACGATGCTGAACCAGAAGCTGAGCGCCCGAAAGCTGGAGCAGGTGACCCGCCAGAAGGACGCAGAGCTGGCCTACAGCCAGATCGCGGCGCTGGAGCAGCGCACAAAAGATGCCGCTGCCCGCCGTGCTGCGCTGGAAGGAAGCCTGCAGGCGCTGGCAGACCGCAGTGAGGCCTGCCGTGCGGAAATCGCAGCCATCCGGCAGGCAAAAACGGACAGTCAGGCGGAGATCGCAGAGAAGGAACAGGCCATCCGGCAGGCGACAGAACAGCGCCTGAGCCGCCAGCAGACGGAAACTGAGGCACTGGCCCGCGCCCGCACAGCGTCTGACCAGCGCGAAGAAACCGGCCGGGAAATGGCCCGGCTGGCAGAGCGCAAGGCCGCTGCCGAGGCCGAGTACGACCAGATGGTGGCGCGGCTCTGGGATGAATATCAGCTGTCGCTGAGCCAGGCGGAGGCACTCTGCGTGGACTTTGAAAGTCTGGCCGCGCTGCGGGTGCAGGTGGCCGATGTGCGCGGCAAGATCCGCGCGCTGGGCAATGTGAACGTCAGCGCCATTGAGGAATACAAAGAAGTCCGGGCGCGGTACGATACCCTGAGTGCCCAGGTAGCAGATGTGGAGGCCAGCCGCAATGAGCTGACCCGCATGATCACATCCCTTTCCGGCCAGATGCGGGAGATCTTTACGGACAGTTTCCGCGCCATCAACGAAAACTTTGGCCG
>DCCL01000099.1 GCA_002313795.1 Faecalibacterium prausnitzii | reverse complement strand
GCCGCCTGATAACGATTTGCATAAAAAATTCGCCGCTTCCTTGTGGAAACGGCGAACAAAAATCTTATATTATTTTTTCTGTCTACTTGACGGAGTGCACTTCATGACACAGGTGCTCTTTTTGTTTGCTGTTTCAATTTGCCGTGCGATAGATTCCAAGGCTGTTATCCGGAGGCGGCATTTTCACCCGGGAGGCGCGGTCATTCACCGCCACCAACATGGCAGCCATGGCGGCCAGCACTGCGGCAATGATGAGCCATTTTACAAAATCAGGCAGTTTTTTCATCGTATCATTCCTTTGGAAACTGTTTTCGTCAGCAGCGCACCGACCAGGAGCAAAAAAATCGCTCAGGCGGTGTGCAATGTTTCAAAACAGTTTCTTATGTTTCAGGTCTGCAGCGGGCGCGGGCACAGGCCAGCAGGGCCGCTGCTTCGGTTCCGGAGAGACTATTCACCCAGGCCGGGCGCGCTGCCGCCCCCGGGCCGGTACTGTCAGCTTCCGCAAAACCCGCAAGGTCGGTATCGGTGCGGTCATTCCATGCGATGAAGCCCTCCGGCGCAATGTGTGCTCCGAGGCGGCAGTCCAGCACTGCCGTTTTTCCCTCAGGCCTCCATGGCCGGCCCAGATAGACGCTTCCCGCCGGGCAGTCGGAGACGAAATCGCAGTTCCAGAACACGAACCCCAGCCTGTCGGCCTTTCCCGAAGGGGCCGTGACATAACTATGGGGGATGCCGTTGTCCACCGTGCGGATGATGCAGTTTTCGAAGAGTACATCCCCGCCGCCGAAGATGAAATCAATGTCTCCGGAGATTTCGCAGTCCGTGTAATACTGCGCAGTCTGCTTCCGGGGCCCAAGGCCGCGGGGGCCAAGAAAGCCATCTTTCTCCCGCTCTTTTTCCGGCAGCGGAGCGCAGAACAGAGTATCCTGATTGCCCAGCAGCTTCACCCGGCAGAACGCCGCCCGGGTGCTGTCCACATAAGCTGCTACGGCCTGTCCCACCTTTGCGCCCGGCCCGGCGTCGTTCTCGATGGTCATATCCTCCACCCGGAGCTGCTCTCCGCTGAAAAAGGCGGTGTAGCTCCGGAAGGTATGGGTGGGCCTGCCGTCTTTGTGGGGCAGCTTTCCGCCGTCGCCCCACACCAGCTTTGTTTTCTCTGCACCTGCCCCCCGCAGGGTGATGCAGCGCTTTTCGCAGGCTAGTTTTTCCCGGTAGACGCCCGGGCCCACCTGCACCAGTGCTTCCTCCTCATAGGGCACAGCCAGCACCGCCTCCGCGATGGATGCAAAGTCGCCGCTGCCGTCCTGTGCAACTGTAATGGTCAACATATGTATTCTCCTGTCATCGGTTCGGATACTGATAAGTATACCTTTTCCCCGTCCAAAAAGCAATCTCAGGCATTTTCCAGCCGGAGGACGGCGGCGGTAATATCATCGGGCCTGCCGTACTGCGCCGCCCGTGCCCGGGCGGCTTCCACCAGCTTTTTCGCCAGAAGGTCGGGCGGCTCAGCTTTGGCAGCAGAAAGTTCCAGTTGCTGAAGCACCCAGCCGGGGCCGTCCACCAGAAGGCCGTCCGACACCAGCACCACATAGTCCCCTGCCCCCAGGTGTACCACCCGGCTCTGTCCGTTGACCCCGCCGAGGATGCCCACCGGCAGGCTGGCCTCGCCCACAGCCCGGGCTTTTCCGCCATGCACGAGGAATCCCGGAGCCGCACCCGCCTTGAAGAGCCGTGTGGTGCCAGTGTACAGGTCCGTGCTCACGAGGTCAAGGGTAGCTCCGCTCTCTTCATCGCTCTTGAGGGCCAGTGCCACATTCACCAGCCGTGCCGCAAGTTCCGGGGTAAAGCCCGCTTTCAACAGCCGCGCCGTCAGCTCTGCAGCCAGATTGCCATCTACTGCCGCCGGGCGCCCGGTGCCCATGCCGTCGCAGAGGATCATCTGCGCTGCTGCCGCACTGCTGAACTGCTGCACCGCATCGCCGGAGATGTCCCCCCGCGCTGCTACCCCAGCGCTGCCGAACACCGCCCGCAGCAGGGGCTTTTCCGCAAAGAGCAGGGTAGTCATCCCCCTGCAGGAGAGCACTTGCGGCGGCTCGATGCTCCGTCGGCAGATGCGCCCCACCTCCCCGGCCAGAGCCGTCAGTTCCTTTTCGGAGAACCGTGTCCGGGGCAGAGTCACAGCGGCCCGGGTCCGGCCCAGGTCATCCAGTGTGACGGCACATTCCAGCGGCGGCGTGCCCAGCGTAGCAAACAGAGACGCCACCCGCCCGGATTTGTAAGGTTCCGGGTCTCCGGGCCGGCCCAGCTGTTCACTGAGCACGCCCAGTGCGTCGGCCACCGCGCTGTACTGCTCCGTCAGAGCCGTGCGCATGGCCTCGGAGTGGACACGGGCCTCCCGGCGGCTGCGGTAGAGGGCGAACGCCTTATCCCCCGCCCCGCAGAGTGCCGCCGGATGGATGCACCGGGCCAGCTGTCCGGGCAGTGCAGATGGTTCCAGATGTCCTTTTTCTTCCAGAATGGGTCGCAGCGCCTCCATCCCTTCCAGCGTCATGGCGTGCTCCTGCTGCCAGCAGACTTCCCGGCGCCCGCAGTTGGCGCAGAGACTGTCGTGGATATTGTCGATGACCCAGCGGAAGCTCTCGCACCGGCGGGGAAAGGCATCATAGACAACATTGACCGTCTCAGCCAGCGAAGACAGGCTCTCGGCCACTGCATCCAGACGGGTCGCTGCCGCAGAGAGCCGGGGCCGTTCCTCGGGCGGAGCATCCTCTTCTGCATCCGGAGCCAGCCACCCCGCAGGCAGAAGGGCACAGAGTCCGGCCCCCAGCCCGGCACTGAGCAGAAAGCCAAAGGCCCCCCGCAGCGGCTGAACACAGAGCACCCCTGCCACGCACCCGCCTGCATAGGCGGCAAGGCCCTCGACTCTCCGCGCAGGTGCCAGCACTGCGGCGGCAGCACAGCCGCAGGCCAGCCCGGCGGCCGCCGGTGCAAGGGCAGGGTCTGCCCCGGCAAGGGCAGCACCTGTCACCCCGCTGAGGGCCAGAGCGGCCAACGGCAGGCCCTTGCAGCAGAGGGCCAGTTCTGCCGCCGCACAGACCATCACGCCGGGCTGAAAAATACCGATGCTCACACTTCCCAGCGCTGCGGCCAGAGCAGCCGCCAGCAGCAGCGTACCCATGCCCGGCTTTTCGGGTGGAAAATGCCGAAGCGCTGCGCCAAGGGCCGCAGCCAGCAGCGCGTCGCCCCCGCAGAGCAGGACCAGCTGAACGCCGTTTTCTGCCCCCACTGCAAAGCAGGCCCCGCTGCATACCAGTGTGCCGCAGCCCGCCAGAGCAGCTAGGCCGAACCGGCCGGGCCAGAGCCACCGGGCTGCTACGGCTGCCCCCAGTGCGCAGAGCAGACAGACGCTCTCCACCGTCATGGCACCGAAGCTCCGGCCCAGCATCCCCAGTGCGGCACCGGCTGCGCCCACCGCAAAACAGTCCTCTGCCATTCCCAGTGCCATTCCCAGCCCGAAGGGCATCAGCGCACCATACAGCAGTGCCCAGCCTCCGGCCAGCCCCAGCCCGAACGCGGCCCCCTGCCGCAGAGCGGGACGCACTGCCGCCCGGGCGCGGAGGGCTTCTCCCAGCGGCTTTCTGCCCCTGGGGATCTGGATGGTCCGGAACGATACCTGCATAAAAAATCCCCGCTTTCCGGCGGGGATCTTTTCGTTGTGCAGTTCTGTTTCCCGCGCCTTCTGCGTATACTTTAGCGCAGAGGGCGCGCGGTTTTTGGCAGGGTGATGGATCAACCTAAAATGTCAGCAGAAATAATCTGCTTCGCCAAAAAAGGCCGTCCACTTGGCAATGACCTCTGCGCTTCGCGCTTCGATGATTGCCATGATGTTCCGCAGTACCCGAGGCGGTATCTGGGAGTTATTATTGCCCAGATAGCATTTGCCCGCCCGAGTGATCCATATCTTAGTCGCATTCGCACTGGGTGCGCCCTGTGCCACATGGACATGAACAGGTTCCAGCGGTTCATTTTCGTTGGCCCAAAAATAGACCCAATAGGAGCCTATCTTAAAAACCTGCGGCATTCTCGACTCCTCCCTCTTTGGAGAACTGCAAGATCAGGTGCGCTGTGGATTCCAGCAATTCCTGATAGCGGGCGATTTCCTCCGGGGTAAAGCCGTTGATGTCTTCCCATTTATAATCCGGAAGATAGCATACCGCAGAATGAAAGCAGTCCTTCGCATCCGGTTTCTCGAAATAGACCTTAACACGCTGGTCGGGAAGCATTTCCGAATGGACAACTTCCGTATCGTCGTCCAGCGTCATGAATGGATACATCATAGCAACTGCCTCCTTATTTCATTTTATACGAGAACTATCACCCGTTCAGCTTCTCGATGGCAGCCTTGACCCGCTCGATGGTCTTTTCGCGGCCCATCATGCAGGCCAGATCGGTGCCGCCGCCGGGGGTGCGCTGCTTGCCGGAGAGAGCGATGCCCAGCGGGTAGAGCAGCCAGCCGTTCTTCTTGCCCAGCTCCTCGGCCTTGGCCTTGCAGGCATTGAACACGGTGTCGCGGTCGGAGAAGTCCAGAGCCTCATCGCTCAGCACGGGCAGCAGAGCCTCCAGAGCCTCCTTTGCAGATTCGGGGGTGGTCTTCTGCTTCTTGTTGGTATACAGGCTCACATCATACTCCGGCATGGCGTCGAAGAAATCCAGCTGCTCGGGGATCTCGCCCAGCACTTCGCAACGGGGCTGCAGGTTGGCGCAGAGCAGCTTCTTATCAATAGGAGTGTGCACAGCGCTGTCGATCCAGGGCTCAGCCTTGGCGAGGAACTCCTCAGGAGACAGGCGGCGGATATACTCGGCGTTGATGGCCCGCAGCTTCATGGGGTCGAAGATGGCCGGGGACTTGGAGATGCCGTCGGGCGTCCAGATCTTGACCAGCTCCGGCAGGGAGAAGATCTCCTGCTCGGCGTACTCGCCCTTGGGGCTCCAGCCCAGCAGGCAGATATAGTTCAGGATGGCCGGGGTCAGATAGCCCTTTGCCACCAAATCCTGATAGCTTGCATCACCGTTGCGCTTGGACAGCTTGTTCTGAGCGTCCTTCATGACCGGCGGGCAGTGGATATACTTGGGGATCTCCCAGCCGAATGCCTGATAGAGCAGGTTGTATTTGGGGGTGGAGGACAGATACTCGCTGCCGCGGATGACATGGGTGATCCCCATCAGGTGGTCATCCACCACGTTTGCAAAGTTGTAGGTGGGCATGCCGTCACTCTTGATGAGGATCTGGTCGTCCATCTCGCTGTTGTTGACCTCGATGTGGCCGTAGACCATATCGTCAAAGCTGGTCACGCCCTCCCGGGGGATCTTCTGGCGGATAACATAGGGCTCACCGGCGGCAAGGCGCTTCTCCACCTCTTCCTTGGGCAGGTCGCGGCAGCAGCCGTCGTAGTGGGTCATCTCACCGTTGGCCCGCTGCTCGGCGTGGAGGGCTTCCAGACGCTCTTCGGTGCAGAAGCAGTAGTAAGCCTTGCCCTCGGCCACCAGCTGCTCGGCATACTGTTTGAACATCCCCATCCGCTCGCTCTGGACATAGGGGCCCACCGGGCCGCCGATGTCCGGGCCCTCGTCCCACAGCAGGCCGGTCTCCCGCAGGGTCTTGTAGATGACGTCCACAGCGCCCTCCACATAGCGGCCCTGGTCGGTATCCTCGATACGGAGGATGAAGGTGCCGTCTTCGTGCTTGGCCATCAGGTAGGTGTACAGCGCAGTGCGCAGATTGCCAACGTGCATATAACCCGTGGGCGAGGGGGCAAAACGGGTGCGGATCTTATTGCTCGGCATAATTGAACGCTCCTTTATTCCTATATATTATCATAGGCAAATGAATTGCATATATCTCTGATTTAGTTTACCTTTTCATGCCCTGTTTGTCAACGGAGAGCCGCAGAGTCGGCCTTTTGGGAGTTTTCTTGGGAAGTTTTGTCGAAAGCCTTTATTTTGATTGACGAACGGCTCAACTTTTTGTATACTGAACAGGAACGAAGTTGACAGAATTTTCCTGTATTTCCTGCACAGGAACATTTTTTGCGCTCTGACAAGGCAAAACCTGCATATTCTGCCAGCATTCAGGACATAAGAAAAGGAGAAATGAATATGAAAACAACTGGCATCGTCCGGGGCATCGACTCCCTGGGCCGCATCGTCCTGCCCAAAGAGCTGCGCACCAGCATGCACATCGGCAAGGATTCCAAGCTGGAGATCTTTGTGGAGGGCGATGAGATCATTCTTAAAAAGCACCGTCCTGCCGGAAGCTGCGACTTCTGCGGCGAGCTGGTGGCCGGCATGGCCCAGTACGAGGGCTACTGCATCTGTCCCGCCTGCCGCGCCAAGATCGCTGCCCTGTAACATTAAAAGGAGTATCTGCCCATGAGCCGTATGATCGATTTTACGTTTCCATCCTGCGTGCCGGGGCGGACGCTCCACGGGTTCCGCTGTGTACCAAAAGGGGAAGTCCGGGCTGTTCTACAGCTGTCCCACGGCATGGTGGAGTTCATCGACCGCTACAAACCGCTGGCCGAATCTCTGGCCGAACGCGGCATCCTCGTCACCGGCCACGACCATCTGGGCCACGGCGGCTCTGTCCGCACCCGGGAAGATTACGGCTGGTTCGCCCAGCCTGACGGCAACCGGGCCGTGCTGGACGACCTCCACGCCATGACCGTGCTGACAAAACAGCTCTACCCGGGCGTCCCCTATTTCCTGCTGGGCCACAGCATGGGTTCGTTCTACGCACGGCAGTACCTCTGCGAGTGGGGCGATGCGCTGGACGGTGCCATCATCATGAGCACCGGTTATCAGCCCAAAGCGCTGGTGGCCGCTGCCCGAACCCTCTGCCGGGTGCTGGCGGTCTTCTTCGGCTGGCATCACCGCAGCCGACTGGTGGCGAACCTCTCCTTTCTGGGCTACAACAAGGGCCTCGAAGGCCGCACGCCCCATGACTGGCTCAACCGGGATCAGGCAGAGGTGGACAAGTACCGCGCCGACGAGCGCTGTATGTTCACCTTCACCCTCAACGCCTATTACAGCATGTTCACCGGCATCCTCCGGTTATACGACCCTGCCGTTCTGGCCGGGGTGCCCAAGGATCTGCCCCTGCTCTTCCTTGCCGGTGACGCCGACCCCGTAGGCGAGCGCACCGCCGGCGTGAAGCGGGCCATCCGGAGCCTTGAAGATGTTGGTGTAAAAAACATCGAGGTAAAGTTCTATCCCGGTGCCCGCCACGAGCTGCTGATGGAGACGAACAGGGCTGAGGTATTCTCAGACATTGCCGACTGGCTGGATCTCCAGCTGGCCCGGAACCAATAAGACCAAAACGCGCCCCGCCGGGCGGCTGGCAAAGCCGCTGGCGGGGCGCTCTATTTTTTCTTCTGGGGCAGGTCTATGTTCTCAGCCTACACCGAGTTTTATCTTATCCTTGGTAGTGGCCGCAGTCACTTTCTTATTATGGATCGTCACCGATGCCTGAATGTCCTGAACGTCATCGATGTGAGGCTGAGTCTTGAGCCAGACGCGGATATTCGTTGTCTCTCCCTTTGCGCACTTGATCGTTCCGCTCTCGACAGATCTCCAGTTTGCATCGCACTTGGCGACGTCGCTGATCTCCAGAGTCCTGGACTTGTTGATCTTCACCTCAAAATCTGCCTTTTCCAGCGAGAACTCAGCCCCGCCGTTCTTGAGCGACAGTTCCACTTCCTGCATCAGGCCGCCTCTTTCTGCGCTCCGCGTACCGCCCACTTTGAGGAAGGTCACGACGCAGTCGCCCACAGCGATTTCTGCCCCAAACGGCTTGACCTGCACGGAGCTGCTCGTGCTGTCATCGCATCCGCTCAGGACTCCGGTCATGCCCACCGCAAGCACTGCCGCGCCCGAAAGCCGCAAAAAATCTCTTCTGCTCAGTTTTTTCATGTTGATATTCCTCCTGTTTTTTATTTTCCGCAAGTGCCCGGACCCCACCGGGCACTTTCATTGTACCCCTTGCACAAGGAGACGTCAATTCTTTTTGAAATTATCGGAATTATGACGAAATCATCCACTCTTTCCTGCACAAAATCACGAAATCCCATTTTGGCAAAAATAAAAAAATGCCCCGCCAGCAGCTTTGTCAGCTGCCCGGCGGGGCTCATTCTCTCTTTACAGTTTCTTTATTTTCTCACCCAGCCATCCACTGCGGCCACGAGAGCTTTGCCGCGGCGGCCCAGCACACGGGGCAGGATGACGCGGGCCATGCCCCAGACACCGGAGAAGTTATACAGGATGATGACGGCGGTGATGATGCCGGTCCACAGGCCGTAGAGGGGCATATCTGCCAGCAGCACAAAGGCTTCGAACACCAGCGCGGCGGCATTGATGACGACACGGCCCGGATGGACATGCATCCCGATCATACCGTGGGCATCGATGGCGCGGAGGGTGAACACCAGCGCAAGGCCGAGGAAAGATGCATAAGTCGCACCCACCGGGCCCCACCACTTGATGAAGAAGTAGTTCATGATGCAGTTGCTGATGGCACCCGCCATCATGGTGATCATGCTGCGCTGGGACTTCTTATTGACAACATAGACGCTGTTCATGAACTGGTTGAAGCAGCTGCAGGTGGAGGCCAGCACGAGGAAGGGCACGAAGTGCCATGCATAATAGTAGTTGGATTTCATGACATGCATGACCGGGCGGCAGAGCCAGATGATGCCTGCCGCGCAGCAGAACAGCACGCTGGAATAGCTGCGGAAGATCTGGGTGAAGAACTTTGCTCTGCCCTCCTCCTCGGTGACGGCAGAGAGCTGCCATGCATCGTAGAAGATAAGGCCCAGCGTGGTGAGGATGGTGGGCAGGAAGTAGCCGGTGGAGAGCAGGCCGCTCCATGCGTCGCCGTTGTGGCCGTCCAGACCGTCGCACATCTCACGGACAAAGAACAGGTCAGAGGCGTTGATGATCCAGAAACTGATCTGTGCCGGGATCATGGGCAGGGAGAAGTGGAGCATCTGCTTCCAGAGGGTCCTGTTGATGCCCCGCAGCTCCAGAAAGTTCCAGAGCTTGCCGGTGCACATCAGGAAGAGCACGCTCACGAGGTCGCCGCTGATGATGGCCAGCAGGTAGCCGTTGGCGCCCCACTTGAAGCCCACCAGATAGAGCACATAGAACGCCATGGTGGCCACGGTGCAGAGCACGCCGTCCACGGCTACCAGACGGTTCCACTGACGGCTGCGGACGAACTGGGTGCAGAGGGTGCGCAGGCAGCTCATGAGGACATAGATATAGATGAGCAGGCCGTACTGAGCCATATCGGGCAGGAACCGGGCGATGGGCCAGCAGAGCACAAGGATGCCAAAGCCTCCCAGAATGGTGAGCAGGCCGTTGGTGAACACCTGCTTTTCGCTGTTGCCCTTATCCAGACCGAACCGGATGATGGCATTGGACATGCCCATGGACACAAAGGGGATGAGCAGGTTGGCGTACTGGCTCAGGATCTTTGACAGGCCCAGGTCGGAGATCTCCGCCATGGCGTAGGTCAGGAAGGGCTGGACGATGAGGGTCAGCAGCTTGGATGAAAAGCTGCTGATGGCAAAGATGATGGTATTGCCGGCGAGCTTGGAATATTTGTCGCCGCCGGTGGTCTTTTCCGTAGACAAAGTGTGTTTCCTCTCTTGATATACATTCCGTTCCCTGTCAGTATCAGTATGGACAGGGAAATTCATCTCAACAACTCTCTCCGGGCTTTCCAGTCCGGCATCAGCTTCTCCACCTCGGCCCAGAACGCCGGGCTGTGGTTCGGCTGCAGAAAGTGGCAGTATTCGTGCACCACCACATAAATTTGTGCCGCCTCGGGCATATTGTACAGCTCAAGGGCAAAGGTGATCTGCCGTTTGGACATATGGCAGACGCCCCAGCGGCTGGTCATGCTGCGTACCTTGATGGCGGGCTTCTGCCCGCCCAGCACCCCGGCAAAGGCCGGATAGACTTTATCGCTCATGGCCGTGAAGTGGGCCAGCGCCACAGCTTTGTCCGGCAGAGGGCGGTTCTTGCGGGCCTCATGTTCCTGCTGTTCCTTCTGTGCGTGCTTTATCCACTCCGCCTGCCGCTGCACAAAGCGGTCGGCCTGCTCTTCCGAGGTGCGCAGCGGGATACTGACGGCTACCGTGCCGTCGCTCCGCACCCGCAGATTCAGCCGTTTGACCCGCTTGCGGGTCAGCTCATAGGGGATGCCTGCTGCAACACGCAGACAGACCACCGGCCTTTTCTGTGCCATGGGGTCAGGAGGCTTTCTTTGCCCGGAAGAATTCTTCTACCGGGAGCTGTGCCAGCACCACTGCGGCGAAGATGAGGGCGCAGCCCATCCCTTCCCGCGCAGAGAGGCTCTGGCCCAGAATAAGCCAGCCGCCCAAAGCGCTGAATACGCTTTCCAGACACATAATCAGGCTGGCAATGGCGGGGTTCAGCTCCTTCTGTCCCAAAATCTGCATGGTGTAGGCCACGCCGCTGGACAGCACACCGCAATAAGCCAGCGGCAGGAGGTTTGCCCCAAACTCTGCTGCCGTGGGTGCCTCAAAGAGGAACGCCGCCACAGTGCTCTCCACCGCCACCACGGTGAACTGCACCAGACTCAGGCGCACGCCGTCCACCAGCGGGGAGAAATGGTCGATGGACATGATCTGAAAACTGAACAGCACCGCGCAGCTCAGTAAGATCCAGTCGCTTTTCTCAATGCCGCCGAACCCGTTCTTCATGCAGAGCAGATAAAGCCCGGCCACGGCGATGACCATGCTGGCCCAGAGCTGGATATTGCCCTTCCGGCCCAGAAACAGCCCGAACACCGGCACCAGCACCACATACATGGCCGTCAGGAACGCAGCCTTGGCCGTGGACGGGTTGATGGTGATGCTGATCTGCTGGGCCGCCGAGGCCGCGAACAGGAAGGTGCCGCAGACGACGCCTGCGGTCAGAAGGGTCTTGCGCCCGGCCTTATCCTTGGGCCAGCCGTAGGCGGCACCCTGCTTTTTATGCAGGGCATCGAAGGCATAGACCGTAGGGAGCAGGACGATGACCGCCAGCCAGCTGCGGCCCGCCAGAAAGGAATAGGCCCCCATGCCGGAGCCTGCGCTCTGGGCCACAAACGCCGTGCCCCAGATAAAGGCACAGAGCATCAGCATGAGCGAATGTCTGGTCTGTGTCTTCATGCAACGCCCTCCACCTTGAGTCCGCCGTAGAGGTAATAGCGGCTGGAATCGTAGGAGATGGTCAGCCGGTAGGTGGCGGCGGGGTCGAGCCCGCCGATGGAGCAGTGATAGTTCTGCCCGTCGGTCTGGAAATAGTAGGTGGTGCCGTTCACATACTGAGCACCGCCGTCCACCTTCTGCCAGACCGAGATCTTATACCGCTGAACACCTTCTGCCGTACCGTAGCCGGTGACGTTGAGCACGCCGCTGGGCACCGTGAAATACTCGGTCTGACGGCTCCAGATGCCGTTGAACACCAGATTCAGGCTGCCGTTCACCTTGGCCGAAGCAAACTTGGCCGAGGCGTCTGCGATGCCCTCAAGGGTCAGCGGGTCACTGGTCAGCTCTGCCCACTGGATGCTGCTGGTCTCTTCCTGCACTTCGCCGGAACTGTTCTTCAGGTCCAGCACCGTTTTGACACCGCCCAGCACCAGCAGCACGAGCACCACTGCCACTGCGCTGAGAACGATCCGCTTTGTTTTTTTCATGGTTTTTATCCTCAAAACATCATTTTTACGTTCCACACGATTCTTATAGTATACCGCATTTCACAGTTCCATACAAGAGCGCGGAGCGGCCCGCCCGGCATCCACTTTTCCCCTCTATATTGCTGCCAGCGCGGCCCGCTCTGCGGCGGCAAGCTCCGGCTGTGCCGAACGGAAGAGGGAGTCGTACCGGTAGAGCGCCCAGCCTCCGGCCCCCTGTGTGCGCAGGTCTGTCACCTGCCGGGCCAGTGCACTGCCGGTGCACCACTGGCTCTGACTGTCCGCATTGGCCCCGCCGTCGCCGGTGCCGATGCGGTAAGCACCCAGCCCGAAATAGAGAGCCGTGGACGCTGCCCGGGGCATCGACAGCCATTCCGGCACGATGTTCTCAAAAGCAAAGCGGGTGCTGCCGGACTTCAGCGTATAGCCGTAGCCCCAGTAGATCTGCGGGCAGAGATAATCCACCACTGCGTTCTCCCCCTCTGCGGTCAGCCATGCTTTCACATCGCTGTACTGTTCCGAGAGGTCATTGTCCGGGTTGCCTTGAGGGCTGACGCCGAACCGCAGGGTGGGGTCTGCGGCTTTCACCGTGTCGTGTGCCGCTTTGACCAGCGCTGTGACATTCTGCCGCCGCCACGCGGCAAGGTCAGCGGCCCCACTGGCCGCAAACTGTGCCGCATCCAGAGACGGGTCGGTGGTGGGGTAAAAATAATCATCGAAGTGGATGCCGTCCACGGCGTAGTTCTGCACCAGTTCTGCCACGCCCTGCACCACATAGTCGGCAGCTTCCGGGACAGCCGGATTGAGATACAGCCCCTCGCCCACGGCACAGACCCACTCGGGATGGGTGTTGGCAAGGCTGTTTTCCGCCAGCGCAGGCGGCATGGACGCCGAGGAGCGGATGCGGTAGGGGTTGACCCAGGCTTCCAGTGAGAGCCCCCTGTTGTGGGCCTCAGTGATAAGGACATCCAGCGGGTCAAACCCCGGGTCCTGCCCCTGGGTTCCGGTGCAGAGATGGCTCCAGGGGAAGAGGCTGCTGCGGTAGAGGGCGTCCCCGAAGGGCCGCACCTGTGCGATGACCGTGTTCAGCCCGATGGACAGACAGTTGTCCATCAATTCTGCCACGTCCGCCCGGAAGGCATCCTCAGAGGAAAAATCCATCCCGGCCCATTCCAGATAGCTCACCCAGACCGCCCGCCATTCTCCGGCGGGCAGGGCAGGGTTCGGTTCTGCAGCTTCCGGCTGGGCCGAGGACGCCGAGGCGGTCTGCCCCCGGCCCAGCAGCACCGCTGCCCCGGCCAGCGCCGTGCAGCCGACCCCGGCCAGAAAGGCCCTGCGGCCAAACCGGCCCGCCTTCCGGGCCCTCCGCTTCCTCCGCCGCTGGGTCATGCTTCCTCCTGCATCTTATACAGGCTCAGGGCTGCCCAGCCCCGGGCACAGGCCAGCAGCACCCAGAGCAGATTCGTCCAGAACCCCAGCGCCGCCATGCCGCCGTATTTTGCGGCCAAGAGGAAGATTAGATGGAGCGCCTCCGCGCCGCCCACCAGCTGCAGCTGCCGCTGGATGGCCATTCCCCGCTTATATTCCGTGCTCAGCAGCAGGGGCCACGCCAGCGCAGAGCAGAGATAGCCTGCCCAACCATCCACCATGTAACTGACCATCAGCAGAACGAACACGCCGGTGAAGTTCCGCTTTTCCCATTTCTCCGAGCCTTTTTCTGCGGCGAGGAACAGCGCCGCGATGCCTGCCATGCAGAACGCGAACTGTTCCAGCAGCGAGAAGTTGTTTCCGCTCAGGACTGCAAAGCCGTTGAGCATGGATGCCGCTGCCGATGCAAGCAGGAAAAAGTACCATGTCTTGCGCGTGAATTTCAGTTTCATATCGTCCCTCCCGCCCGCAGAAGGGCGCAGGCTCCCCATTGTTTTTGGAATTTTTCAAATATTATAACACAATTTCCGGCGGGTTGTGTTACAATAAGAAAAACTTGATTCAAAATCCATTGGGAGGGCGCACATGAACGCTTTGTTTTCCATCCTGCTCCTGGCCGTTGTCCTGGGCTCCATCATGTTCCTGCTGGCAAAGCAGAACAAGAACCGCCGCAGCCAGTACGGCCCCAGCGGACTTTCCGAGTTCCGCACCGACCTGCCGCTTGACGAGTGCTTTGACCGTCTGGATGACCACCGCCCCGAGGACGTGTTCGCCTACGAGTGCCGCCGGGAGAACGACGGCGGCTTCACCCTCCACTTCACGCTCCACCAGCCCACCCAGCAGCCGCTGGACACCCTCTACACCCTCCGGCTCGACCCGGGCCGCCAGACCGTCGTGACCCTCATCTTCATCCGGGAAGCCTTCGGCTACAAGGAGCCGCTGTTCCAGCCCGCTCTGCTGGATGAGTTCATGCTGGGCAAGCTGGATGCGCACCGCACAAAATAATTTGCGGCAAAGGTCTTTGCTTTTTCTCTGATTTTTGGTATACTTATCAATAGCCCCTGTGCGGCACCCTGCCGCAGATAAGGGCCAGTAGCTCAGTTGGTCAGAGCTGGCGGCTCATAACCGCCAGACCTTACCGTTTCTATCTTTTCCAAACAGCGTTTTTCCGTTGTTTTTGCTTTTGCAAGCGGCTTCAAAATCGGACTTGGGTATTTTCTGGGTACGAAAGCCGTTTGAAGAACCTCAAACAACGTCATAAGGGCCAGTAGTTCAGTGGTTAGAACTCCCCGCTCATAACGGGGTTATCGCGGGTTCAAGTCCTGCCTGGCCCACTAAAAAAGCACGAAGGTTTCGGCCTTCGTGCTTTTCTTTTTTCACTCATACAGTTCTTTGCTCATCTGACTGCGGATTTCTTTGCGCCGCTTGTCATAGACCTGCGTGTAGATTGCAAGGGTCGTACTGGGCTGTGCGTGTCCAGCTTCTGCGGCTACCGTTGCCACACCGATTTCCGGGTTGGACAACAGGATACTCACAAAGGTGTGCCGGAACATGTGCGGATGCAGCCCTTCGATTCCTGCCCGCTGTCCGATTCTACGAACCAGTGCGCCGTAACTATCCGGGTTGATGGGAAAGCCGTGGTCGTTGCAAATCACGAAGTCTGTTCCCCGAAGAGCAAGGAGCGAGGGGGCGTACTTGGAACTTTTCTTATCCAGACTTTTCTGCCAACTCCCTCCCATCAACTTTTTCTGGGACTTCCAATACTTATAATATTCTTTGAGGAAGTCCATGTACTCTGGAGCAACGTCCACATCACGGATATTGCTTTCCTTTGTTGTGGTCAACTGGTAGCCATAGTCTTTGAATACCAGCAGCGACTTAGAAATATGTATGGTGCATTCTTCAAAATTAACATCTTTCCATGTCAGGCCAGCCAGTTCGCCACGCCGCACACCGGAGTTGAGCAGGGACAAAACAATTACCTGTTCCAGCATAGAACTTTCCTTTAAGGTGTCCTGAAGCTGCTTGATCTGGTGCTTCTTGATGGTGTCTACCGCCTTACTCCGACTTCCCAACGCAGGGATTTTGTGCATCGGATTCTGCACTCCATAATTCTCATCCGCAAATTCCAAAGTGGAACGGATGAACAGTGCATACTCTCTCATGCTCTTTCGGGTCATTGGCTTTCTGATTGTTTCTACATCGAAGGCATTCTCAACTTTACAGCCAAGGGCAATCGCCACCTGTTCTGCTGTTTTAATATCGACCACTTCGCCGCGAAATGCTTTTTCGATGGTTTTAGCACCACACTCGCATCTTTTAGCCAGCTTCGGGCAGGATTCCTTTTTCATTTCAAGGCCATGCTGATTGATAACTGCATGGGTGCGATTTCGTGCGCCGCCCAGTTCAATTTGCTCTAAAACCCAGTCACAATCTTTTTTAGTGATAAATCCAACGGACTTCTGTGCAAACTCTGGGAACTGTTGAATCTTCCGTAAGTAGTTTTCCTTGCCCCTCGTTGTGTTTGCCTTATTACGATGGCTGTCATAATCACCCTCTAATCGAGCGGATGGAGCAAGTCTTGCCTTTTTAGATTCTATGTACTCCTGCGCGACCACTGCAAAGGTCTTTCCTGCATTGCTGGCTTCTTTGTCGGCCTTTTCCTGTTCCTGCCGCTCAAATTCGGCGGCAGCAGCATTTGCGGCGGCGTTACGCGCACGAGCGTTTTTCAGTTCGGTGGGGTCAAAATCGAACCGACCATAGCGGCGTTCGATTTTACCGTTCACCAGAACATTTGCGATGAGTTTATAATAACGAGGTTTCTTTTTGGGTTCTCTCAATTCAAACGATGCCATATATTTACCGTCCTTTCTGTGCGGTGGTTATCTCTGTCACGATGAGTATAGCAGTTCAGGCGGCTAATTTTTAGGATGTCGCAGTTCGTGCCCACATCCTTGACAAATCAAGAAGTTGTCGTTCCACCGTTGAAGTAGTCGGCCATCTTTCCGAGGTTGATATACCATTTGATGCCCGACTGGAATGCCATGCCCGGAACTTCCCGGCACAGGCGGCGGATGTAATATTCCGGCAAGCCCATACGCTGGCTTGCCTGCTTGATGCTGACGATCTGCGGCAGGACAACTGCTTCACTCTGGATTTCCGGCGATACCATCACTTTCTCATTCATCGGCATTCCTCCTGTCCCATTCATTGATTTCCAAACTGTTCATCAGGGCTTCTTCAATCCGGCGCATTTCATGCCGTGAAGTCTGCCCTAAGAAGCGTTGTACGCGGCTTTTATCTATCGTGAATATCTGTTCCAGCTGAACCACAGAAGGCTTTTCAAAGGCCGTATTGTGGTCTATCAGAACGTGCGTGGGTTGATGCTTCTTTTTCTCGGTGCGGGAAGTCACTGTTGCAACGATAAGGGTAGGCGCATAGCGGTTTCCCACATCGTTTTGCAGAACGATCACAGGGCGTGTGCCGCCCTGTTCCGAACCGATATGCGGCTCCATGTCGGCAAAGTAAATATCCCCTCTAAGGTATTTCCAATCTTTTGGTATGATATGATCAAGCCTCCTATCCTTATATATGTAGCAAAAGCCGCCCGATTTTGATGGGCGGCTTTTGCAGAGAAAGGAGTATGCCTAGAAAGGCGGAGAATGTCACTGTTTGATGGGGAGATTGAAGCGGCGGCTGGAACCGTTGTAAGTGCGGAGAATCAGCATCATATATTTGTAGCTGACGGTTCCGCTCATGGCCTTTTCATCCCGAACCAGCGTCATGGGGTGGACGGTGTGCAGACGTTTCACCAGACGTTCCGGGTCATATTCGCCCTGATACAAAGCCACGAAGCGAACCATGCCCCGCAGGATGCCGGAGCGAAGCGAATCCGGGTCGCCCTCCCAGCCACGCGCCAGCATGGTCAGGGCTTCTTTGTAGAGGTCTGCGCCATAGGTTTTGTATTCCTTGAAGGCCGTGCGGATGCAGATGATCTTCCATGGTGCGCGGTAGGCATCCAGACCCAGCTGCAAGCCGGTACTCTCGGTGGCATTCAGGAAGGCAATGGATTCTGCATCCTTACCGACCAGAGCGGCGCGAAGTTCTGCGCCAGCAGTCAGCGGTCGGGAAACGCCTGTCTGTTTGGAAAAGAGGATGGCTTCTTCCTCCTTCGTCAGCCCGGTATACACCTTGCAGATGATGGGAAGGTCGTTGCCGCCGTTCATAGTTTTTCGGGTCACAATGGTGTGCTGGCCATCGAACACAAAGTAGTGGCCATCCCGGTAACTGACCTTGGGCGGATTGGCAATCAATTCGGTGAACTCTGCCGACATCTTCTCAACATTCGGAATGTTCAGCTCACGCTGATAGTCGGCAGGGATTTCAAGGAAAGCACTGTTGATGACTTTTTCCTCGTAAGGCCGCTGGGCAAAAAGTGCTTCAATGATAGCTTCATCGGTGATTTCGGGCATGACTTCGGGCATGGTGCTGACGCAGTTCATATTGTTCATATCTTTTCCTCCAATTTTTGCAGATAGTCTTTGACTTTCTGGATGTTTCGTTTGACAGCAGAACGGTTTTCTGCATCGGTCAGAATGTCGGGGTAATCCCGAAAAACGCTCTCCCAGCGGCGTATCATGGTATTGGCAGCACCCGACACCTCGCAAAGCATCGCGGCACCATCGGCAAGCTGCTTGGCATGGTAGCGATTGTTTGCAATTTCAAGAATTTGCTGACGGTCAACTTTCAACGATTCGTTCTCCTTTTGTGGAAAAGTTGGCTCGGATGGAGCAGGAGCAGACGTTGGTTCTTCGTCAAAGGATTCTTTATCGGATGTACTGGCATCGGGCAGCGATGTGGCCACGACTGGGGGAACTTTCTGTTTTGGTGCAGGCGGCTTTGGGGGCTTAGGCTCTTTGGCTTTGCAGATTGCAGCCACCAGTGCAGGACGCTCTTCGGGAGGGGCGCGAGCAATGGACGCGACTTCGGCGGCGGTCGGTTTGACCTCACCGGAAAGCACTTTCTGCCGTATGCCGGGAACGGCTTCTTCGGCAGCGTCTACGCCTTTGGCAAAGGATTCTGCTCTTATAACAGAAATCCCACTCATATTGTTTTCGGCAGCGATTCGGTCACACGTTTTTTTGACGTTACCGGAGTTATCAATTTGATAACTCCGGTGAAAGCGTCCGGTTTTGTCATGAAATTCCTTTCGTGTTTCGCCATGAGAAGATTTTTCGGCTTCATACTGTTTTCCAACAAGGTACTTTTTCTGTTCCGGGGTGAGGTTGCGCCGCCCCAACTGGTTCTTGCAAATCCAGATGATTGCTTCATAGCGGTTGGCAAACTCTTTCTCGTGAACCGTGAAAGGGATTTCCGGGTGCTTCTTGGCGATGGTGAAGCGGTTGTGTCCATCTACGATTAGCCCTTCCCATACGATGATGGGGTTGATGATACGGCCATCCCGCAGGATGTTCGCTTCAAGCTGGTTCAGTTCTTCAAAGGTGAGCGGTGGAATTTTGCCCTGAAACTCCGGGTCAACTTTAAGCGCATTCAAATTCATCATCGAACCGTCCTTTCTTGAAGTAGGTGGCTTTCGGACTGATGGGCTGGATGTAGTAGTCAAACCCAAAGCGGGTCTGGCAGTAAGTGCAGGGTTCCTTGACTTGCTGATTAGGATTGGCACGGCGGACACGAATGCCGCGCGTGTTCCGAAACGCATTCAAACAGTTTGGGCAGAGGGTGGTCAGGGTCGATTCATCGTGCTTGCGAATAGTATTACGGCTCATAGTCATTACCTCGTGTTGTTATTATGAATGTTCGGTATGGAAAAAGCCCACGGCCTTGATTCTGAAGAATCCCGGTCGTGGGCTTTGAAGTTTGGTTTTAAGTTTTCCACCCTATTTGTCCTCGACGCCCGGTGGAGTTGGAATACACCTCGGTCAGCGGGGAGTTTCACCCACGCCGTCATTGGCCTTTCAGCCACCCCGCCTTCTTTATGGCCGGGCCGCGAGTTACGGAAGTTTCATTGTTTTGTCCGAGGGACTGATATTCAGTTTTCAAGGTACGCCTTACAGCTCTTGGCTTCTCCCCGTTTGGGGTGTTGCCCTTGCTGTGACCATAGTGTACCTGAAAACTGAACGCTTTTTTAGGAGGTCGTACCTCCGGTTTTTGAGCCTGAAAAACCGGAAGTATCGCTTCCGGTTTCGACGCTAGAATAACGATAATACGACATTTTAATTTTGCCGAAAATACGATAAAACAAGAACTTTTCAAAAACAATTTTTTGAACGTAAAAGCAAAAACGCCCCTCTGAACAAGCAGCGTGACGCTGCCTGCCCAGAGGGACGCAATTTATATGTTGTTAAAGTTCTTCGGCGATTGCAGACAAATTCTGTACAATACGCTGCAATTTCAAACGGAGCTTTTGGTTTGCCAAACGCTTCTGCTGCAACTTGTTTCGTAAGCTTTCTTCTTGGTCAGACAATGACTTTCCCATAATCAGATGATCCAGCGTCACATCGAAGAACGCGGCAATTTCAACAAACAAATCAATAGATGGTGTATATTCCCCTCTCTCCAGACTGCGGAGGTGACGGTCACTGATATTCAGCTTGATAGCCAGCTCCTCCTGCGTCAGATAACGCTCTCTGCGCAGCTTTTGGATACGCTTGCCTGTGTCGAACTGATCATAATACATCATATGCCAGCCCTCCGACCACAGAATGATGCAGCCAAAGGTCGCACCACAGGGTCAGAGAACAGTCAGACATTCGGCAGCAGATCATTTGACTGCCGGGGCTGGGTTCGTACATGATCAACTTCTTTTTCATGATCCTTCGTCCTTTCGTTGTCAATGGTGGCAATGCGGGCGGAGCAGAAAAATGCACGAAGCACTTTCCGATATGATATAGAGAGACTTCTCTATATTACAAATGGAGATGGACTTTTTACCGAATTTCCTGATCGATTGCAGTGAAAATCGGATCGTCAAAAAATTCTGCAAGCGTAATTCCAAGACCATCACACAGCTTTTTGACGGTTGGAACGGTGACACTGTGCTGAGAAGAATCAAGCATACTGTAAACGGTGGACGGAGTAACACCGGAACGAACGGCGAGACCATTTGGGCTTATGCCGTGCTCTTCGCAAAGTTCTTGAAAGCGCATAGCAACAGCATCTTTTACCTTTGCATCTTCATCTGTCGCTAATATCATGCATCCGTCCTCCTTTTTGGTAGATATTAGCGGAAACAGGTCGTTTTTGTGTACGGCGTGCCGTATATTCAAAGAATCATTTTATCTTGATAAATGGATTGAAGCACAAGAAAAAGGTATCCTCCATAGTAAAAATGGA
>DCCL01000048.1:210-12129 GCA_002313795.1 Faecalibacterium prausnitzii | reverse complement strand
TGCTTCTGGTTCCTGTACAACAAGACCCGTCACGGCAAGTACATGTACGCCATCGGCGGCAACGAGGCTGCTGCTGAGGTGGCCGGCGTCAACGTCGTTGCTACCAAGATCCGCATCTACATCCTGGCTTCCTGCATGTTCGGTCTGGCAGGCTGCCTGCTGGCTGCAAAGTCTGGCGGCGCATCCGTCAACACTGCTCAGGGCTATGAGCTGGACGCTATCGCAGCTTCCACCATCGGCGGCGTTTCCACCACCGGCGGCGTCGGCACTGTCCCCGGCATCCTGGTCGGCGTGCTGGTCTTCGAGCTGATGAAGGTCGCTCTGCAGTTCATGAATGTCAACTCTTCCTACACTTACATCGTTCAGGGCCTTGTCATCATCGTGGCTGTGGCTATCGATATCCGCAAGTATCTGGCTAAGAAGTAAGCTGTAAATGCATCTCCGGGCCGCTCACTCATTGCAGTGGGCGGCCCGGTTTGTTATAATAAAGAAAAAACAGGAGAAAACCATTATGACCGAAAACGAACAGACTGCCCGCGAAGCGGAGCTGGCCCGGCGGGAAGCCGCTCTGGCGGCCCGGGAGGCTCAGCTGGAAAAAGACCAGGCTGACTTTGAAGCAGCCCGTGCAGCGGCCCCGGAGGGCCATAAGAGCCTGCTGAACAACAACGACCCCAACTTCGTCAACCCCAAAGAGAAGATGTACGATAAATTCCCCCTGACGGTGCATCAGCTGGATATCATCATCGGGGTGCTGTTTGCCCTCATCGTTCTGTTCGTCGTGCTGGGCTTTACTCACACCAGTTTCTTCGGGCTGTTCGGCGGCTGAAAAATATGATAATTTCCGGACAGGATGATTGCATTTCACTCTCTGGATGATTATAATGATAAACAGCGTCTGCGTTTGATGGCAGGCGGAGTTTTACAGGGAATAGAGGGAAAGAAATTGGTCATCTATCTGGATATGTATCAGACACTGGCCGCTGCGGTGGTGGTGCTGATGCTGGGCAAGTTCCTGCGGCAGCGCATCCGGCTGCTGGAGCGGTTCTGCATCCCGGCCCCCGTGGTGGGCGGTGTGCTGTTTGCGGTGTTCACCTGCGTATGCTACGTCACCGGTGTGGCAGAGTTCAACTTCGACGACATCCTCAAAGAGGTGTGCATGGTATTCTTCTTCACCTCGGTGGGATTTCAGGCTAACCTCAAGGTGCTGCGGAGCGGCGGCAAGGCAATGTTCCTCTTTCTGGGGCTGGTCATCACCCTTATCGTGAGCCAGAACTTTCTGGCGGTGGGTCTGGCGAAGGCGATGGGACTGGATGCTCTCGTGGGTCTGTGCACCGGCTCGATCCCTATGGTGGGCGGTCACGGCACAGCAGGCGCATTCGGCCCGGTCATGGAGCAGTTCGGCATTCCGGGAGCCACGACCCTCTGCACCGCTGCGGCCACCTATGGCCTGATCGCGGGCAGCGTGATGGGCGGACCGGTGGGCAAGATGCTCATCGAACGCCATGACCTGCTCAAGACCGTTGTGCCTGAGGATGACAGCCTGCTGGTGGAAGATGAGAAGAAGCATGAGCGTCATGTCAGCATGTACCCCTCGGCAGTGTTCCAGCTCATCATCGCCATCGGCATCGGCACTATCATCTCCGACCTGCTGAGCCTCACCGGCCTGACCTTCCCCATCTATATCGGCGCCATGATCGCTGCCGCCTGCATCCGGAATGTGGGTGAGTACAGCGGCCGCTATACCGTCCATATGGGTGAGATCAACGATATCGGCGGCATCAGCCTGTCGCTCTTCCTGGGCATGGCCATGATCACCCTCAAGCTCTGGCAGCTGGCAGAACTGGCCGGGCCGCTGGTCGTCCTGCTGGCCGGTCAGACCCTGCTCATGTTCCTGTTCTCCACGCTGGTGGTCTACAACGTCATGGGCCGGGACTACGATGCAGCTGTCATCTGTGCCGGTGTCTGCGGCTTCGGTATGGGCGCGACCCCCAACGCCATGGCAAATATGCAGGTGGTCTGCGACAAGTATGCTCCCTCGGTGAAGGCATACCTCATCATTCCTCTGGTGGGCAGTCTCTTTGCGGACTTCCTCAATACACTTGCCATCACGATGTTCATCAACTTGGTCTGAAAGGAATCGCTATGTCTATCCTCACTTGGCTGGAAAAACACTGGAAGCGGCATGAGCCGGACCCGCACCCTGCGTATCATTATGACGATACGGCGGTGCCCGAGTACCACACCGGCAAGGTGAAACACCCGCAGGAGGATTCCTGCGAGGAGGAAAGCATCCACTACGACAATGTGGCCATCCCCGAGGTACACCTGCCGCGGAAGAAAAAATAATGGCCTGCTTGACTTTTGAGTGGGAAGAGTATATACCCTAATTGACGATGGTGCTGTAAGATCCGTCTATACTTACAGGCACAAGTGAGAAGCCCCCGGTAGTGTCAGTACCGAGGGGCTTCTGCTTTAGTGCTTACAGTTCTTGCTGAAGTGATTTAGCTTTCTGTCGAGCCACATACAGATGTAGTGAGATGCCACGTCTGTAAGGACAGAGATGACGATGGATGCTGCTCCGTGCATACTTACACCTCCTTCCGTATTAAGCGGATGGAGAAGAAGCAAGAAGAGCTTAAAGCGTACTCAGTATACCGTAGATCCTGACCAGGAACAACAAAAAGGCCGCCGGGGAACCGGCGGCCTTTGCTTTATAAAGTTCAGCTGTTACAGCAGCACATACTTCAGGATGAACAGAACGGTCAGAACATACATCAGGGGGCTGATCTTCTTTTCGGAAGCCTTGCCGGTGACCACGTTGATGATGGTCCAGGAGATGACGCCGATGGCGATGCCCTCAGAGATGCTGTAGGCAGTGGGCATCGCCAGGATGGTCAGGAAGGCGGGAATGCCCTCGCTGGGGTCGGAGAAATCGATCTTGAGGGCAGAACCCATCATGTAGAAGCCCACGATGATAAGGGCAGGAGCCGTTGCGAAGGAAGGAATGGTCAGGAACAGGGGACTGAACACCACGGCCAGCAGGAACAGCACACCGGTGGTCATGGAGGTGAGGCCGGTGCGGCCGCCCTCGGTGACGCCGGAGGCGCTCTCGACGAAAGTGGTGGTGGTAGAGGTGCCCAGCACAGCGCCTGCGCAGGTGGCGATGGAGTCAGCCATCAGAGCACCCTTGATGTGAGGCAGTTTGCCGTCTTTGTCCAGCATGTCGGCCTTGGAAGCCACGCCGATGAGGGTGCCCAGAGTGTCGAACAGGTCAACGAAGAGGAAGGAGAACATGACGGCGAAGAAGTTCAGGATGCCCACACCGGAGAAATCGGTCTTGAACACCTGACCGAAGGTCTTGCCCAGTGCAGAGAAGTCGAAGCTGACGAAGCTGGTGGGGATAACGGAGTACATACCGGCGTCGGGGTTGGGCACATAGATGCCGGCCACTTCACAGAGGATGCCCAGCACCCAGGTGATGACGATGCCGTAGAGGATGCCGCCTTTGACGTTCTTCACCAGCAGGATGGCGGTGATGACCACGCCCAGCAGAGCCAGGATGGCACCCACGCCCACAGAGGAGAAGGTGTCGCCCTTGAAGTGCTGATAGGTGACGAGGGTGGAGTCGCTGTTGACGATGAGCTTGGCATTCTGCAGACCGACGAAAGCCACGAACAGGCCGATGCCCACGCTGACAGCGCTCTTGAGGGTCATGGGGATGGCGTTGAAGATGCCCTCACGCACATTGGTCAGGCTCAGCACGATGAAGATGATGCCTTCCACAAAGACGGCCATCAGGGCCAGCTGCCAGCTGTAGCCCATGGTGAGGACGACAGTGTAGGAGAAGTAGGCGTTCAGGCCCATGCCGGGAGCCAGAGCAAAGGGATAGTTTGCCAGCAGAGCCATGAGGGCGGTGCCGACGAAGGAAGCCAGCGAGGTGGCAATGAGGACTGCGTTGGCATCCATGCCCGAAGCGGAAAGGATGCTGGGGTTGACCGCAAGGATGTAGGCCATGGTCATGAAGGTGGTGATACCTGCCATGATCTCGGTCCGGACATCGGTGTGGTTCTCTTTCAGGTGAAAGACTTTTTCTAACATGAAAGTTCCTCCTGTTTGTGTGAGTAGCTCCCGTCAGCCGCGCGCCGACGGAAAAGAACAGATTCCATTCTAGCACGTTGCGGCGGGGGTTGTCCATCGGAAAAATACAAAAAATTCACATTTTTGCAAAATTTGTCGAATGAGTATGACTATAGCGGATGGAACCTGCCATATGACAGGGGGGATTTGCCGGATGGTTTTATCGCAAGTCAAAAGATTCGTGCAACATCAAAACAGCATATTTGCGATATGCAATTCAACGTTGTTGCTGTTGCATTAAAAAGTTGAATTGCTATAATATCAGTTCCGGTTGCTTTCCGGGTAGGTGGCCGCGCACGCGAAAGTGGCGTTTCAGCCGGTATCTATCTCTCGGAGGCGGGGCGGAGGGCGGTTCACTGCCCGGCGGCTCAATCGCAAACTTGTTTTGCGATAGCCGACAGGGAACTGCCGGACAGCCCCAGCCGAGAAGATGCAGCTCCGGGCCTCCTGCTCTGGGATTTCCCGACGGGCTAAGAGCCGCCTCGCCGGAAAACCCCAGAGCAGGAGGTGAGAGCCTCCACCTACACCAAATAAGACGGCCTATACAGAACGCAAAAACAGCGTGCATACGATGAAAAACGTGAAAAAATGAAGAATTAAAAAACCATAATATTCCAGAAAATTATTGGGAGTCGTTGACAAGATTTTTTTCGGGTGTTATAATAAGAACAGCAAAATCGGTTCGGCAATACAGGAGCGGCGTCAACCACTTGTCAGGAGTGAAGTGATACCGCAGCTGAATTGGACTGGACTGGCAAGTAATATGGAATCGGTTTTGGCAAACCTGGTGCGAATCAGGGACGCAAAGTTAGGAGCCTTCTGCTTAAAATTTCCTGCAAGCAGAAGGTAGTTCGGCTGCAAGGAGCTTCCCCTAGAGATAGGGGAAGCTTTTTGCGGTCTTTTTTTGTGTCTCCGGTCTGCACCTTTTGTCTGCCAAAGGAAAGGGAAGCATGACAGTTAAGGAATGTTACAGCCAGATGGGCAGCGACTATAACAATGTCCTGAGCCGTTTGTACGATGAGGCCATGATCGAGCGCCTGCTGAGCAAGTTTGTTACCGACCCCAGCTTTGCCGCGCTGGAAAAAGCCATGGCAGAGGGCGACGCACAAGGGGCGTTTTGTGCGGCCCATAACCTCAGAGGGGTCTGCCAGAGTCTGGAGTTCACCCGGCTCTATGTGCCACTCGACGTTATCACCAGAGCTCTGCGCGGCGGTGATATGACCGCCGCAGCTGCTGCGATGCCTCAGGCACGGCAGGAGTACGAAACGACAGTCCGCGCCATCCGCGGCTGCGTGGAAAACTGAATCTGTACTACAAAAACCGGGAAGCCGCAGCGATGCAGTCTCCCGGTTTTTGTCTTCCTGTTTCCGCCGCCAAAATACAGGCAGCAGTCACTTCGAGGCGGTTCTCATCCACCCGACATTGTGGCTCCAGCGCGTATGCAAAAGAAAACCGCCAGTGTATTTCTACACTGGCGGTTTTTTATGGGCGCGGGTGGATTCGAACCACCGAAGCTGAAAGCAGCAGATTTACAGTCTGTCCCCATTGGCCACTCGGGAACACGCCCATATACAGTTTTGATGCAGTCGTGGACTGCCTGTATATATTACCACTTGGCGGCGTGTTTGTCAACAGTTTTTTGCGGCTTTTTTGGTGTGAGATGCTGAAAAAGGGGGCGACCCTCCGGGAAGATACCAAGGGGGGACGTGACGCTGCATCTCATCGGCTGAGGCAGTCCGGCAGTTCCCTGCCAGCTATCGGAGCCGCTCGGCAGGAAACCACCCTCCGCTCAGCCTCCTTTACTCTCTCGGTCTTCCGTAGTGGTGCACCTTTTTGGAGGGGCGGCTGCTGCGCCGGGTGGTGAGCATCAGCCATGCCACATAAATGATGGCCGTGATGCCGCTGACGACGAGAACGACTTTCAGATAAAGACTGCCAAAGAACTCCTGCAGCTTTGCAAACGTATAAAGCAGGTCGTTCCGGCTCACATCCTGCCCGGCGATGAGGTTCACCAGACCGATGGTCTCACCTGCCAGCTTGAGCTCTACGGTGCCTACCACATCGCCCTGCTGGATGGGGGCGCAGACGTAATCGGGCAGATGGAAATATTTCTGGGTGACGCTGCCATCGCCGGTGGAGGGGAGCAGGGTCATCATGCTGTTGTCGGGGTAGAGTTTGAGGGTGTCGGTATCGGAAGAGTATTTCACCGGAATCTCCGCAAGGGCAAGGTCGGTGTCCAGCGCAGGCTGGATGGAGAAATTCTCAAATACCCAGTCGATGAGTCGGGTGGTCTCGTAGAGAGCCGGGCGGCGGTTGGCGTAGCCGTAGGTGTCGCAGGTGTCGGGGCTCTGCATGATGCAGAAGATATAGGTGGCCCCATCCTGATTGGCCCAGGAAACATAGCTCTGGTCGCCGTGGTCGTTGCGGTAGGCCATCACGTCGCACATGCCGCCCTGCATGGATTTGCGGTAGAAACTGCCGCCGCTGGTCCGGTTAAGGGCCACATTCTGGCTGATGAGGACGAAACTCTTGGCGTGCCGCTCTTTGGCGGGCATAGTGAAGGTGGGGGCTGCCGAGATCTCCTTGAAAGCATCGAAGCTCATGAGATACCGCAGGATAAGGTACATATCCACGGCCGTGGTCACATTGCCCTTGTCCAGACCGCAGGCATCTGTCCAGGTGCTGTTCGTGGTGCCGATGCGCTGGGAAAGGGTGTTCATCTGACTCACCCAGCCGGTAAGGTCGCCGCCGGAAAGGCTGTAGGCCAGACCCATAGCCGCCTCGTTGGCGTTCCGGGTGAGCATGGCATAGACCGCTTCCCGATAGGTGAAGGTCTCGCCGGAGCGCATATCGGCGTTGTCGGAGTTGTGGACATAATCCGAGATGGCAAAAGGCATCTGGAAGGTGCTGTCCAGCTGGTCGGCATAGTTTGTCAGCAGCAGGGCGATGGTCATATACTTGGTCAAGCCCCCGGCGGGCACCTGACGCTGGCTGTCTTTTTCGTAGACGATGATGTTGGTGTCGGTGTTAACGATGTAGGCGCTCTTTGCCTGCACCTCGTAGGAGAGGCTGGGGTCGAAGAGGGCCGATGCCGGGGCGCAGAAGCAGCTCAGCAGGAGCACAAGGCTCAGAACAAGGGTGACGATACGTTTCATGTGGACATTTTCCTCAAAAAGCGATATATTTATACAGTATCGGACAGAGTCCGTCAGGACAGAGAACAGGCTCACGAAGGGCCTTATACTTTATAATAACAGGTTTGCCGGGGCGTGACAAGGCTTTTGGATGCATTTCACACCCGGCAGGGGGAGGCAGAGAATGGTATATCTTACGGGGGACACCCACGGCGAGCTGGACCGCTTCAAGGAGGGCCCTCTGCGCAAGGCAGGCAAGGGAGATACAGTCATCGTGCTGGGAGATTTCGGCTTCGTCTGGGACGGCAGCAAGGCAGAGAAAAAGAAGCTGGACTGGCTGCGCAGGCGGCCCTATACCCTGCTGTTCCTCGATGGCAGTCATGAGAATTACGACCTTCTGGCCGAATATCCCAATCTGGAGCGGTTCGGCGGGCGGGTGCAGTCGCTGGGCGGCGAGGTATACCACGTCTGCCGGGGCAGTGTGCTGGAGCTGGAAGGGAAAAAATACCTCTGCTTCGGTGGTGCCGAGAGTCAGGACAAGGAAGACCGGGAGCCCCACATCAACTGGTGGCCTCAGGAGATGCCCTCCGATAAGGAATACGCCCGCTGTGAGCAGGCGATGGAGGAAAACAACTGGCAGGTAGATTATGTGCTGACCCACGACGCCCCAAGCAAGTTTCTGGATTTCAGCGTACTGGCCGCAGGGGAAAACAATCGGCTCCACCTCTTTCTGGATAAGCTCGTGATGAAAGTCAGCTACGAAAAGTGGTTCTTCGGCTGCTACCACCGGGATATCCAGCTCTCTACCAAGAGCCGGTGCCTTTTCTGCGATGTGGTGAGCATCGGGGAGAAGAAAAAGTGGTGGCAGAGAAAGCCAAAGGCATAAAGAACGAAAAATCTTGACATTTTCCGGATTTGGGATATACTGAAAGCATGAAGGAAAGAGTTATCCATTAAGGCTCACCAGAAGAAAAAAACCTCCCAGAGTTGCAGCTCTAAGAGGGGGTCTTCTTTATTTAGTGCTTACGGTCATGAAACCATCCGTCAAGCCACTTGCAGATGTAATTGGCCACTATGCCTGCTGCGACGGACAGAATGAAGGAAAAAATATGATCCATTAGGCTTACCTCCCTTCCCAGAAAATGGGCGGAGATTGACCGCAGACTTATTATATCACAGCTTTTGACAAAAAGATACAAACGAAGTACAAAAGCACCCATGGCGCATTTACATTTGCGCTATGGGTGCTTTTTCTGCTTTCAGTTCATCGCGCCCGCTTTTTCAAACATCTGCTCCACCTGCCGGGCCAGAAGTTCGTGCTCCGGGCGGGAAAGAAGAGGGTCTTCGGCCAGCATGGCCACGGCCTCGCTCTGGGCAGCATGGAGGGTGCGGGTGTCGTTCATCAGGTCGGCGATCTGCAGAGTGGGCAGACCGTGCTGGCGGCTCCCGAAAAAGTCACCGGGGCCGCGGGTCTCGAGGTCGTACTGTGCCACGGCAAAGCCGTCGGAAGTAGAGCAGAGGAATTTCAGCCGTTTCTGCACGGACTCGGAAGCGTTGTCGCTGACAAGGAAACACCAGCTCTCTGCCGCGCCGCGGCCTACCCGGCCCCGCAGCTGATGCAGGGCACTCAGACCGTACCGCTCGGCGTTCTCGATGACCATGACGGTGGCGTTGGGCACATCCACGCCCACCTCAATGACGGTGGTGGACACCAGTGCGTCCAGCCGCCCGGCCTTGAAATCGTCCATGACGGCGGCTTTTTCTTTGGGTTTGAGCTTGCCGTGCATCAGGCCCACCCGGCGGTCAGGAAGGTAGGCTTTGGCGATGTCCTCATAGTAGCTCTTGACGGCATTCAGGCCGCTGCCGCCGGCGTCCTCGATGGCAGGACAGACGATATACACCTGCCGTCCGGCATCGATCTCCCGGTCGAGAAAACCATAGAGCGCGCCCCGCTTTTTCCCGGTGATGCACCGGGTCTTGACAGGTTTTCGGCCTGGGGGGAGTTCGTCCAGGATGGAGATGTCCAGGTCGCCGTACATCAGAAGGCCCAACGTCCGGGGAATGGGCGTTGCACTCATCACCAGCAGGTGGGGATTCGCGGCCTTTTCGGCCAGCAGGCCCCGCTGCCGTACGCCGAACCGGTGCTGCTCATCCACCACGGCCAGACCCAGCCGGGCAAACTCTACCCCTTCACTGAGGATGGCGTGGGTGCCCACGATGAGGTCGGCTTCGTCGTCCCGGATGGCGGCCAGCGTGGTGCGCCGCTGGGCGGCTTTCATTCCGCCGGTGAGCAGGGCTACTCGCATCCCGAAGGGGGAGAGCAGGCGGTTGAGGTTCTCAGCGTGCTGGCTGGCCAGGATCTCGGTGGGGGCCAGCAGTGCCGCCTGATATCCGGCCCGGATGCAGGCCCAGATGGCCGCAGCGGCGACCAGCGTCTTGCCGCTGCCCACATCGCCCTGCAGCAGCCGGTTCATGGAAGTCTCGCCTGCCATGTCGGTCAGGATCTCTTCCACGGCCCGGCGCTGGGCGCCGGTAGGGGAGAAGGGCAGTGACTCCCAGAAAGGGGAGGCATCCGCTTTCTGCATGGGTGCACCGGTGGCGGCTGCGCCGTGGTTCTTCATCCGGCCAATGCCCAGCTGCAAGACCAGCAGCTCTTCATAAATGAGCCGCCGCCGGGCGGCAAAGGCTTCCTCTTCGGTGGCCGGGCGGTGGATGGCCCGCACGGCGTCGGCCTTGGAGAGCAGGCGGTATTTTTTCAGCATCTCCGGGGGCAGCGGGTCGGGCAGCAGTTCCGCATGGGGCAGCAGCTGCCGCACACATTTGGCAATGGCACTGCTGGTCAGTCCCTCCGTCTGGGGGTAGACGGCCTCAAACGGTGAAGCCTTTACCTGCATCTCGGTGCGCACCTGAGGGTTGACCATCTGGCGGCGGAGCATCCCGCCGGTCACGATGCCCTGAAAATAGTATTCCTGCCCCAGCTCCAGTTTCTGGGCCGCATAGGGATTATTGAACCAGGTGATCTCGAGACTGGATACGTCATCCCCGGCGGTGATGCGCTCCATCCGACGCCCGCCGGGCAGGATGCGTCCGCCCGGCTTGGCAAACACCTCGGCCTTTACGACACACTCGGTATCGGCAGGGGCTTCCGCGATGGAATAGGGTTTGGAAAAGTCCAGATACCGGCGGGGATAATGGCAGAGCAGGTCGCTGAGGGTCAGGATGCCCAGCTTCTCGAACCGCTCGGCGGTCTTGGGGCCTACGCCTTTCAGGTAGCGCACCGGAGTATCCGGCGTCAGGGTGGTGTGAAGCTCTGCGGCCATGGCGGGGCCTCCTTTCCGGAATGTGATAGTATGCCCATTGTATCACGGCAGAGAGCAAAAGAAAAGCGCCCCGCCGGGAAGCGGAGCGCAGATTGCAAATTGTTGAAAAATATGCTATGCTGTAAGCATGGGTGGTATTTTCTGCCCTGAAAGGTGCTGTCTGCAAATGCAGGTGGTCAGACTTCCTCCAGGCTTTGCGTCCGGAGGAGGCCAGTTTTTTGTCGTCCTCCGGACGTTCCGAATGAAGCATCATGACGAATGTCTAAAGGAGGAGTCTATATGACGGATCTGAATATTGTACTTGTACTTCTGGGCCTTCTGGCTACGGTGATCATCGGTGTCATTCAGGTGACATGGATGATTGCGAGGGACGTCTTTCGGGACAGACCCGGCACAAAACATAATTCTGACGAATGACAAAGAAAATGACCGCCCCAGACTTCCCAACCTGAGCGGTCATATTTCTGATTGCCGTGGAGGAAGCTGACCATTTTGCTGGACAGCACCTTTCCTGTTTTCATTATAGACAGCCCACGGTAGATTGTCAAGAGTCACACCCTGCTGTCCTTTTTGAACAGCTCTTTGAACCCTTCCCAAAGGGCCACCACCCGGCTGCGGGGAAGGAAATAGTTGACCAGCAGCGCCACGATGACGCCCACGGCGGTGTCGAAGATGCGGTTGAGGGAGTAGCTGACATAGGTCTCGATGGGGGTGCTGAACAGCACGATGCAGAGCACCACTCCGCCGGGCTGGACACCGCCGGGCCAGAAATACTGGCACAGCAGGATGAGCACTACGATGGCCGCACCCAGCAGCAGGGCCAGAAAGACGCTGTGCCCGCCCTGCGGGTAGAACAGCAGATACACCCAGAACACCACAATGGACAGCAGACCGCCGATGAGGGTGCCGAACAGACGGTTGCCGCCGTTTTTAATGGAGTCCTGCATATCGACGCCCATGCCGAAGATGACGCCGATGCAGGCGAAGGCCGGGTTGCGGCCGATGAGACAATAGATGATGGCCACCAGCATGGCGCTAACGGCGGTCTTGATGGTACGCCAGCCCACATGGAGCCGGAAATCCTTGCGCGGGAACTGTGGCATAACTTCCTCCTCTGTTCCTCTATAAGAGCTTCTGTAAAATGATTTCTTTGCCGTTTCTTAGCATAGCACAGCAGGGAGAGGACAGACAAGAGGTTTGGAGTAAGTAGATTATTTAACAAGGCGTGAGGATTGTCCGGCTTTTGCTCAGAAAATGACCGGCGTGATGGAGAAGCCATGTCTCAGCCAGCACCCACCTCCCGAGGCGGGGCGGAGGGTGGTTTCCTG
>DCCL01000048.1:0-127 GCA_002313795.1 Faecalibacterium prausnitzii | reverse complement strand
GGCAGGAAACTGCCGGACAGCCCAGGCCGATAAGATGCAGTGTACAGTTTTCGGCTTTCCAATTCAATGTTCAGAAACAATAAAAAATCCCGGATGCCTCAGCACCCGGGAATCTTTTGGAGGTGAC
>DCCL01000133.1 GCA_002313795.1 Faecalibacterium prausnitzii | reverse complement strand
CGGATTGCAAGGGAAAGCAACGCAGGATGGGAATAAAAAGGCCGCCCGGGCGGTGTGCAATGCTTATGAAAACGGCTTCTTAATATAACGCAAAAGAGAGTGCCCTGCTACAGAGGGCAGCAGCTTCGGAACAATATTCCTTGTCAAGCTGCTGTCTGTCAATCTCTGTAGCAGGGCACTACCGTTTATGATAGATTCAACTTTCCTCGTCCAGCTCAGACTTTACCGACACGCCAGTGGCGCTTTGCGCCCGGGTTGCGGCTCCCAGCGTCTGCTGCGCTGCCGCTTGCATCCTGCTGGCCGCGGCCCCAACAGTTCCTCCCTGTTTCGGCCACTGGCCGCGGTCGTCGCTGTTGCCCCTTTTAANNGCAGCTTGACAAAGGATATTGTCCCGAAGCTGCTGCCCTCTGTAGCAGGGCACTCTCTTTTGCGTTATATTAAACTTCAGGCGTCCAGCGGAAAGTTGCCCGGCCTGCCAATGGCTCCTCCTTTGGGGGAGCTGTCGCGTCAGCGACTGAGAGGGCTTGACGGAACAGCGCTTTGCTATAATAACACCATCTTACATCAGCGGGCTCAGCAGCCGCAGCACGCTGTCCAGCAGCGTCCCGGGCAGGGAGGTGCGGCAGTCGGTCAGCTGCACTTCCCGGCATTTTGGCAGGGTGCGGAGCACATCGTCCCGCAGGACTTTGATCTGGCTGTTGTAGAGCAGCAACGCCCCGCACTCGAAGTGGAGGAACAGGCTGCGGTAATCCATGTTGATGCTGCCCACCACGGCGGTGCGGTCATCGCTGACATAGCACTTGGCGTGGAGGAACCCGGGCGTGAACTCATAGATGCGCACCCCCGCCCGGAGCAGGGGCACATAGTACGAGCGGGTGAGCCGGAACACCAACTTCTTGTCCGGGACGCCCGGCAGCACCAGACGCACATCCACGCCCCGCTTGGCGGCAGCTTTCAGCGCTTCCTGCATGGTCTCGCCCACCGCAAAATAGGGCGTGTAGATATAGACATACCGCTGCGCCTGATTGATGATGTTCAGGTAGACCGTCTCGGCCAGCGCCTCTTCGTCCAGCGGGCTGTCCGCATAGGGCTGCACCACGCCGTCCGACTGCACCGGCAGCGCCTCCGGCAGGGGCGCAAAGGCGGTGTAATCCGTCTCGCTGGGGCGGAACGCATTCCAGTGGTTGAGGAACATCACCGTGAAGTTCCAGACCGCAGCCCCCTCCACCCGGAGGCCCGCGTCCTTCCAGTAGCCGAACCGCTTTTCTGCGTTGATATACTCATCGGCCAGATTGATGCCTCCCGTATAGGCCACCCCGCCGTCCACCACCACGATCTTGCGGTGGTCGCGGTGGTTCATCACCAGCGACACCAGCGGCACCACCGGGTTGAAGGGGATGCACCGGATATGGGCTTTCTCCATCCGCACCACGAAATCCGAGGGCAGGCCCAGCAGACTGCCGAAATCGTCGTAGATGAGCCGGACATCCACGCCCTGCGCGGCTTTGCGGACGAGGATATCCTCTACCCCGTCCCACATCTTCCCGGTGCGGACGATGAAAAATTCCAGAAAAATGAACTTCTCCGCCTTTTCCAGGTCGGCCAGCAGGTCGGGGTACATCTCTTCGCCGCAGGGATAATATTTCGTCAGGGTATTCTTCCAGGCCGGGTAAGGGCCGTATCCGGCGATATAGCGGCTCAGGCCCCGGCTGGCCGGGTCGAGGGCATCCACCTGCCCCGGGAGCTGTTCCATGTCGCCGGTATGGCTGCTCTCCACCCTCTGCATCTTCTGGCGCATCCGCTTGGCGGGGGCCTTGTTGCCAAAGGCCAGATACATGGCACCGCCCAGCAGTGGAGCCAGACCCAGCAGCACGAGCCAGATGATCTTGTAGTCGCTGTTTTCGTCCTTCCGCACCAGATAGAGCATGATGAAGACGCTCAGGGCCTTGAGGCCGATATTGACCCAGATGCGGCCCGTTGCCAGCGAGAAGAACGCCCAGAGCAGCCATGCCACCTGCAGCAAAACAAGGACTACCGTGACAGTAGCCCTGTTTAACAGATGATTGAAGAACCGGACGACCGGCAGCCGAAAGAAGAACATCCATGCCTCCCCTTGCCGCTATCGCAGCGCTGAAATCAGGCTCCGGAAGGAGCCGTATGGCGATAGTATAGCGCAGGGAGCCGGATTATTCAAGTATCAGGCGTCGGTGGCTGCGGAAGTCAACTTTTCACTGGAAGGCTTTCGCATCGGATCAAAGCTGATCTCCTGCGTCGGCGTCCTCAAAGCCCACCATCAGGCCGCCCAGCTCGGCATAGTAGCTGCACAGGCCGCCGCACTTGCCCACATCCACCTGTGCACCTTCGAACACAGCATGGATCATCTTTTTCAGGCGGTCTGCCGCAGTGGGGTTGCCGCAGTGTGCAATGTGCACCCGGCCATTGGTAAAGCCGTGGCCTTTCATTTCCAGCACGATGCGTTCCAGCGCNNGTAGCTGCACAGGCCGCCGCACTCGGTCACGCGCACCTGTGCCCCCTCGAACACAGCCTGCACCATATGCATCAGGCGCTCCGCTGCCGCCGGGTTGCCGCAGTGGGCAATGACCATTTTGCCGTTGGTGTAGCCGTGGGCCTTCAGCTCCAGCACGATGCGC
>DCCL01000150.1:10116-10478 GCA_002313795.1 Faecalibacterium prausnitzii | reverse complement strand
GATGGCTCTACCATGATCGCCCGGAACGATGATTCCGGTTCCGGCCATTTCACCGCGAAAAAGTTCGTCGTCGTCCCGCCGGAGGAACACCCGGCGGTCTATAAGTCCGTCCTCTCCCATGTGGAGATCCCTCTGCCCGGCGACCCCATGCGGATGACCGCCATGCCCAACGCTGTGGAGGGCAAGGGCATCTGGGCCGCATCCGGTGTCAATGCCGCCAATGTGGGCATGACCGCCACCGAGACCATCACTTCCAACCCCCGCGTGCTGGGTGCTGACCCGCTGGTGGTCTATCAGCCTGCAAAGGACGGCCAGCCCGAAGTTCCTGGCGGCATCGGCGAAGAGGATATCGTCTACCTCGT
>DCCL01000150.1:0-9933 GCA_002313795.1 Faecalibacterium prausnitzii | reverse complement strand
ACCATCGGCGGCCACCACTGGATGGCCCGCCGTGTGCCGGACGATTCCTACGTGGTCATGCCCAACCAGCTGGGCATTGATGCCTTCGACCTTGAGGATGCCTTCGGCGCACAGGGAAATTACCTCTGCTCCGCTGACCTGCAGGAGTTCATCCGGGAAAATCACCTCGATCTTTCGCTGGATGGCCGCCTGAATCCCCGGGATGCCTTTGGCAGCCACGACGACGCGGACCATGTTTATAACACTCCCCGGGCCTGGTTCATGCTCCGCTATCTCAACCCCAACACCTGGGCATGGGACGGCCCTGCCGCTGACTACGGCCCCCGCTCGGATGACCTGCCCTGGTGCATGGTGCCGGAGCGGAAGCTCACCCCGGAGGATGTGAAGTACGTCCTTTCCTCTCACTATCAGGGCACGCCTTTTGACCCCTACGCCAGCTATGGTGACAAGAGCATGAAGGGTGCCTACCGCTCCATCGGCATCAACCGCAACGACTTCATGGCCCTCATCCAGATGCGGCCTGACGTCCCCGCTGACATCCGGGCTGTGGAGTGGGTGGCCTATGCTTCCAATGCCTTCAACACCATGGTGCCTTTCTACGCCAATGTAGAGCGCACCCCAGCCTATCTGGCCTGCACCACCGGCGAAGTCTCCACCGACAGCTTCTACTGGGTCAGCCGGATGATCGCCGCCATGGCCGATGCTTCCTATGCAAAGAGCCTCATCCATGTGGAGCGGTATGAGGAAGCTGTCCTCTCTGCCAGCCGTGCTCTCCTGAACCAGTACGATAAGAAGATCGCCGCTGTGGAAGATGAGAGCCAGCGCGCCGCCCTGCGGGAAGAGGCCAACACCGCCATTGCCGCTGACCTGAAGGCGAAGGCTTCCGATACACTGGACAAAGTCCTGTTCGAGCTGAGCAGCAATATGAAGAACGCCTACGCCCGCTCCGATGCATAAATCTGCCGGGACCGGTCAGCTCTGCGCAGGGAGAAGATAAACCCCTTCTGAAACGGTCAGAATCCGTCAAATCAGACAGTAAAACATCATCCGCCGTCAGGAAAAAACGCCCGACGGCGGATTTTTTGCGCTCTTTTGAGGGTTGTATCCCAGAATTTGTGCAGAGTGACTGATTTTGAAACAAATATTTTGGTAGATAAACAGACGAAAAGTGATTGATTTTGACGGAATATTTGCTATAATACAGACAGAAACAGTCAAAATAATTCAAACTCAAGTAAAATCGTGCAACAGGAGGGATGAAGATGCTGGCAGAAGAACGGATGGCCCGCATCATGAAGCTGCTCAGCCAGCAGCGTACTGCCACGGTGCAGGAGCTGTGCGAGGCGCTGGACGCCAGCGAGTCCACCGTCCGCCGCGACCTCAACGAGCTGGACCGGATGGGCAGGGTGAACAAAGTCCACGGCGGTGCCACCCTGCCGGACAGCCAGTTCCTGGCCGACGAGCTGACCATGGCCGCAAAGGAAGAGCTGGCCGTGGCCCAGAAAAAGCACATCGCGCAGGCGGCAGCGGCGCTCATCACCGCAGAGGATTTCGTCTTTCTGGATGCCGGCACTACCACGCTGGCGTTGGCCCGGGAGATCAGCGGTTCGGCGCTGGATGCCCGCTACGTCACCAGCGGCGTGGCCCACGCCCGCCTGCTGGCCCAGAAGGGATGCCGGGTGTTCCTGCCCGGCGGGCTGCTCCGCCCCGAGACGGAGGCCATCGTGGGCGCTGCGGCCCTCCAGAGCCTGCAGCAGTATAATTTCACCAAAGCGTTCCTCGGCGCCAACGGCGTGGCGCTGGACGCAGGCTTCACCACCCCTGACCCTGAGGAAGCAGCCGTCAAGGCCGCAGCCCTCCGCAGGGCACGGGAGACCTGGTTCCTTGTGGATGACTCCAAGTTTGCCCGTGTCTACCCGGCGGTCATCGCGGAACTCTCGCAGGGAGCGATCCTTACGAATCATTGTCCGAATCCGAAATACAGACAGTTCACCCTGGTAAAGGAGGCAGAAGAATGATCTACACTGTGACCTTCAACCCCGCCATCGACTATGTCGTGCGGCTGGATACCCCGCTGGAAGTAGGTGAGGTCAACCGGGCCAAAGGCGAGGACTGCGTGCTGGGCGGCAAGGGCATCAACGTCTCCGGCGTGCTGGCTGAGCTGGGATGCCGGAGCACGGCGCTGGGCTTTGTGGCCGGTGAGACCGGAGCATGGCTGGAACGGGGCCTTGCGGCTCAGGGCATCACGACGGATCTCGTCCATCTGGAAAAGGGAATGACCCGGATCAATGTCAAGATAAAGGCAGGGCAGGAGACCGAGCTGAACGGTGCAGGCCCCGATATCCCCGAAAGCGCCATGGAGCAGCTGGAAGCACAGTTGGATAAGCTGGCCGAGGGCGATATCCTTGTTCTGGCAGGCAGCATCCCAGCCAGCCTGCCCCAGACCACCTACGAGAGGCTGCTGGCCCGTCTGGAAGGCCGCGGTATCCGTGCTGTAGTGGATGCCACCCGTGACCTGCTGGTGAATGTTCTGCAGTATCACCCCTTCCTCATCAAACCCAATAACCATGAGCTGGGGGAGATCGTGGGCCGCACCTTGACGACGGATGCCGACATCACTGCCGCCGCCCGCTCTCTGCAGGAAAAGGGTGCCCGGAACGTGCTGGTGAGCATGGCCGGAGAGGGTGCCCTGCTGCTGGATGAAAAAGGCCAGGTGCACCGCATCGGCACCCCAAAGGGCAAGGTGGTCAACAGCGTGGGCGCAGGCGACAGCATGGTGGCCGGTTTCGTGGCAGGCTATCTGCGCAGCGGCAGTTATGCCGAGGCCCTGCGTCTGGGCACCGCCTGCGGCAGCGCGACTGCGTTCAGCCTTGGGCTGGCAAAGAAAGAGCAGATCGACGCCCTGCTGAAACAGATATAAAAGCCTTCTCCCGGACGGGATGCGAGCCGGATGAGGGGGAAGGAGAGCAGAAACCACCCTTCATCCGCTTCACAGCGTTCTGCATTTCCCTCAGGGGAGAAGAGTCAAAGAAGGAGCTTATTGTAACAGGAGAGGAGAACCCGCTATGAGAATCACGGAATTGTTTACAGTTCAGTCCATCGCGCTGGATGAGGCCCTGCAGGACCGCAGTCAGATCATCGACCGTCTGGTGGAACTGCAGGCCACCCACGGCAACATCAAGGATAAGGAAGCCTACAAAAAGGGCCTGTACGCCCGCGAGGACGAAGGCTCGACCTATGTGGATAACGGCATCACCGTGCCCCACGCCAAATGCGACTGCGTGACCCGGCCCAGCCTCGCCGCCCTCCGTCTGAGCGCTCCGGTGCAGTACAACGCCGAGGACGACGGCAAGACCGACCTGCTGTTCGCCATTGCAGCGCCCCAGAATGGCAGTCTCCATGTGGATATGCTGGCCCGCATGATGCAGATGCTGATGAATGAGGACTTCGTGGAAAAGCTCCGCACGGCAAAGACTCCCGAAGCGTTCCTCGCGGCCATCGATGCCCAGGAAGAAGCTCAGTTCGGCAATGAGAGCTTCACCGACCAGGAGATCCCGGCAGGCTACAGGGTGCTGGCCGTCACGGCCTGTGTCAACGGCATTGCCCACACTTATATGGCCGCCGAAGCCCTGACAAAGGCCGGCAAGAAGATGGGCGTCCCGGTCAAGGTCGAGACCAATGGCTCCGACGGTGCCAAGAACATCCTGACGAAAGAGGAGATCGCGGCCTGCGATGGCATCATCGTGGCGGCAGAGAAGAAGATAGAATCCGACCGTTTTGACGGTAAGCCTGTTCTCTTCACCCGTGTGGATGACGGCATCCATAAGCCGGAAGAGCTCATCCGGAAGATCACCTCCGGCGAAGTCCCGGTGTTCCATGCTGAGGGCGGCGCAGCGGCGGAAAGCAGCGACGCTTCCGCCTCTGACAGCTTTGGCCGCAGCCTGTATAAGCACCTGATGAACGGCGTCTCCCATATGCTGCCCTTCGTGGTGGGCGGCGGCATCATGATCGCTCTGGCCTTCCTGCTGGACGATTACAGCATCGACCCCTCCAATTTCGGCATGAACACCCCGCTGGCCGCCTTCTTTAAGACGGTGGGCTCTGCGGCCTTCAACTATATGCTCCCCATCCTGGCGGGCTTCATCGCCATGTCCATCGCAGACCGTCCGGGTCTGGCCGTGGGCTTCGCCGGCGGTGTGCTGGCGATGAATGGCACCAACTTTGCAGGCATTGCCAACGGTGAGACCACCGGTATCTCCGGCGGCTTCCTGGCCGCTCTGCTGGCCGGTTTCGTGGCTGGTTATGTGGTGGAGTTCCTCAAAAAGATCACCGAAAAACTCCCCGCCAGCCTCAACGGCATCCGTCCCATGCTCATCTATCCTCTGGGCGGCATCCTCATCGTGGGCGCAGTCATGTGCGGCATCAACCCGGTCATGGGCATGATCAACACCGCCATGACCAACTGGCTCAACGCCATGGGCGGCACCTCCAAAGTCCTGCTGGGCGCGATCGTGGCCGGTATGATGAGCATCGATATGGGCGGCCCCTTCAATAAGGCAGCTTACGTCTTCGGCACTGCAGCCCTCGCTTCCGGAAACTATGAGGTAATGGCCGCTGTCATGGTGGGCGGCATGGTGCCTCCCATCGCCATCGCCCTCTCCACGACCTTCTGCCCCAAGAAGTGGACGCCTGACGAGCGCCGCAACGGCATCGTGAACTACGTCATGGGCCTCTGCTTCGTCACCGAGGGTGCTATCCCTTATGCAGCAGCTGACCCGCTCCGCGTCCTGCCCAGCTGTGTCATCGGTGCAGCCCTGTCCGGTGCCCTCTCCATGACCTTTGGCTGTGCTCTGCGGGCTCCCCACGGCGGCATCTTCGTCTTCCCGGTGGTGGACCATGCGGCCATGTACTGCGTGGCTCTGGCAGCGGGCAGCGTCGTGGGTGCCGTTATCCTGAGCCTGCTCAAGAAGAACCGCACCGAGGCATAAACGGTAAAGATCCGCATCCTTCTTTCGATAGATCAAAGGCCCTCGTCCGGCAGGAACCGGACGGGGGCCTTTGACGTAAACGGAGAAAAAACGGTATAAAACACAAAAACCCGCCTGGCAGCGGGTTTTTGTGTATAGAGGGGTGGGAAAGTATATAAAGTGGTGAATCGCATTGTAAAAAGGCGGTGCGCTGTGCCCGAGTACCGGGGACTCCCGGCGGCACGCTGAAAACTCCGGAACACTGCCTTGCAGTATGTATTATACCCGAATTTGTTTTCTTGTCAAATGTAAAAATTTGATTTTACTTTAATTTAACACTTTACTTTTTGAGCAAAACTTTATATAATTAAAGACGGTAAATTGAAAACTGATTTTTACTCGCGTTGTGCTATTGCAACAACAATAAAACTTTACTTTCGAAAAATTTTATGTAATTCAACATATTTCAAAAGGAGTACATTCCCATGGATGATTTGGACCGCAAGATTCTGGCCCTGCTTGCAAAAAATGCCCGGATGCCGGTAAAGGAGATCGCAGAGAAGGTCGCACTGACCAGCCCGGCCGTTTCCAGCCGCATCCATAAGCTGGAAACGGATGGCATCATCAGCGGCTATACCGTCACCCTGAACCGTCCCGCCGACCGGGTGTATGTGGACGCCCTCATCAGTCTGTCGGTGGCTCCCTCCCAGCGGGACGAGCTGGTGGAGCTGATGCAGAACAGCAAAGAGGTGCTGCAGTGCTACCATGTTACCGGTGCCTATACCTTCCTCATCAAGGTCAGCTGCGGCAGTATGCCGCAGCTGGAGCATCTGATTTTACAGTTCCAGAAGCTGGGCACCACCAGCACCCAGATCATCCTTTCCACCCCGGTCAACCATGGCGACCTGGAAGCCATGATGCTCTGAGCGGGTGCCTTCATAGTATTGTTACATCTGTGGGTGCAATTTTCGCCCGTGGTGGTCCGTGTACCGTATAGCAGCGATTAAAATGTCAGATACTATCGCTGTAGAACGACAGCACCCTGCGAACGAAAGGATAAAACCGAATATGAAACGTATCATTGCTTCTCTGCTGGCGGGCCTTGCCCTGCTGGCTCTGGTGGGCTGTGGAGCTTCCGGCTCCGGCAGCTCTGGCAGCACAGCCTCCACGCCTAAGGATTACACCCAGATCCTCAACGACGCCCGCAGCGATGAGGACAACGAGTATGAGATGATCTTCACCAAAAAGGATGGCAAGTTCACGGCCCAGTACGGTTACAGCGCCGAGTATGAGCCGGACCAGCTGTCCGATGAGATCGAGAATATGATGATGCCTCTGCTGGGCCTTGAGGACGGGATGTACGATGACTTCGCTGCTTCTGTCTCCGGCATGATGGTCAAGGCCTACGGTGTGGCCATCGTCAAGCCCGCCGAGGGTAAGACGCAGGACGTGGTGGATGCCATGAACGCCTATGTCCAGGGCCAGCAGCAGGCGATGGAACACTATCTGGAAGACCAGTATGAGATCGCTTCTGCCGCGCAGGTGGTCACCGTTCCCACCGGTGAGGTGGTCATGGTCTGCTGTGAGGACAGCGATACCGTCCTGGAAAACATCAAAAAGGCTCTGGCTGCATAACAGAACAAAAACGTCCCGCTTCCGTTTGGAAGCGGGACGTTTGTTTTTTATAGGGTGTTACGGATTCTCGATGGCGTTGACCAGCTTGTTTGCAATGTACTGGTGGCCCTTGATGGTGGGATGCACATCGAGGGTGGTCTCGGTGTTGGGGATGGCCACATAGGTCACGTTGTAGGTCTTGGCGATCTGCTTCTCAAACTTGTTCAGCTTGTTGAAGTAGCTGCGCCAGCAGGGGATGAGCGGAACCGGGTTGGTATAGCCCAGCAAGATGATCTGAGCATCGGGGTTCAGGTTCCGGATCTCCTGGATGCAGGAAATGAGGGCCGCAGTGGTCTTGGGGTAGGTCTCGTCACAGATCTTGCTCATCTGGGAGAAGAGGAGGTTCCAGGTGGCGTCCTTCTCGGCCTTGGTCAGATCCATGTCCTTGATGCTCTTGAGGATGGTGGAGATGGTGGAACCGGAGCCTTCGTTGCGCAGGTCGCCTCCCAGAATGGTGGCGGCCAGCTTCTCACTCTTCCAGTTGGTGGCGTTGCCCAGTGCCACGATGCAGGGCACAAAGGCGTCGTTGGAGCCGATCTGGATGGAGACGACATCAGCCTTGCGGAGGTAATCCTGGAACTCGGGGTAGTTGTACTCACAGCCGGATTCCATGTTCATCTGGGGCATCTTGCCGTATTTGATCATGTCGGCCAGGTCAGGAGCCGTCAGGGCAGGCAGACCCAGGTTGATGGCGTGGTCACGGTCAAGGCCCAGAGCAGAGGCTACCTTGCCCACGTAGCAGTCGGGAGAGTAGCCCTTGAAGTTGGGCTGCATGTCCACGCTGTAGCCGGCGCGTGCGCTGTACTTGACGTCATCCAGACCAACGCCTGCCACGATGCTGTCACCCAGTGCAACGTAGGTGATCTGATCGTCCTTCTGGGCATCGGTGGTGTCAGAAGAAGCAGCATCCGCAGAAGTGTCTGCGGCAGTGGCAGCGGAGGGGTCAGGGTCGGCCTTGGCGGTCTCAGAGGCAGAAGCCTGAGCATCTGCCGGGGTCTCGGGCTGCAGGGCAGCATCCGGGTCCAGGGCAACGATAACATGGTCATCGCCGACAGTGGTGGCGGCACTGGCCGCAGACTGTGCGGCAGCGGCCGATGCAGCCTCAGCCTCGGGGCCCTCGGCCAGTGCGGAAACACTGAACACCGAGAACAGCATCAGGGCAGAGACTGCCAGACTTGCAAAACGCTTGTTCATGGCAGAAGAATCCTTTCGTGAAGATCAATAATCGCGGGGAGAGATATCGGCTTCCAGCTTGCGGTAGTCGATCTTGCCTACGAGGGTCATGGGCATATCGGGCAGGAACTTATAGCCCACAGGCTGGACATATTCAGGCAGCTCTTCGGCACACATCCGCTCCAGTTCCTTGATGACCTGACGCTTTTTCACGTTGGAATCGGCTTTCAGGACGATGAAGACGAAGGGCAGACGGCCCTGCATATGGTTTTTGTCGGTACAGCCCACCACAGAGCACTGATGCACAGCCGGATGGCGGCTGATCACATTCTCGATCATGGAGGGGAAGACCTTGAAACCGTCGTGGCGGATGATGAGCCGCTTGATGCGGGAGTCGAGGAAAACGAAGCCGTCAGAATCCATATAGCCGATATCGCCGGTATGCACCCAGATGCGGCCATCGGGATGGCGGCGGAGGATCATGGCGGTCTCTTCGGGCTTGTTGTAGTAGCCCTTCATGGTGGAGGGGCTGCAGATGCAGATCTCGCCCCGCTCGCCGATGGGCAGCTCCGTGTCGGTGCCCGGCTCAAAGATGGAGACGATGTTGTTGACCAGCGGGATGCCCACGCTGCCGGGCTTGTTCTCAGCACCGGCGGCTGCAGTGGCAGCAGAGGCCACCTCCGTCATGCCGTAGCCCTTGGCCATGGGGTACTGGACGCCGTGGGCGGCCAGGAAGTCGTTGACGGTCTGCTCTGCGCCCCGGGCAATGGCGTCACCGCCTGCCGCATAGTTGCGGATGAAGGAGAGGTCCTTGTCCCGCAGCTTGGGGTCAGCGGCCAGCTGCTGATAGTGAGCCGGCACACCGAACATGTGCTCGGGCTTGTACTTGAGCACCAGACCGCCCAGCTTGGCCGGGTCGAGGTTGGGGATGATGATGACCGTCAGGCCCAGCACCAGCGGCAGATGCACGCCACAGGCATAGCCGTAGGCGATGAAGGGAGGCATGATGTTCATCAGCTTCTGCCCCCGGGCAAACAGCTTGTTGAAGGCCCGGAACTGCTGCGCGATGGAGTTGAAGTTGTCATCGGTCAGCATGACGCCCTTGGGAGAGCCGGTGGTGCCGCCGGTATGGACGACGACACAGGTGTGGTCGTGGTCATAGGGCTCTGCCGCAGTGCTCTGGTCCTTGCCGGAGGCGATGAACTTCTTCCAGCGCAGGACGTTAGAGGCGTACTTGTTCTTGTCGGGGGAGGTCAGCTTATAGCCGATGGCCATCATCGGGGGCAGGGAATCTGCCGGGGAGAGGACGATGACCTTCTCCACATGGGTGCGCTTGGATGCCTGACGGCAGCGCTCATAGGCCACGTTGAGGCAGACCAGAAGATGGGAATCCACTTCTTCGATGTACTCGTGGATGCCCTCCGCACTGTAACGGGGATCCACCAGATTCAGCGATGCACCGATCATATCCGCTGCATAGAACAGAGAGATGATCTCAGGGGTCATGACGCTGACCACCGTGATGATATCGCCCTTCTTGACTCCCACACCCCGGAGGGCTGCGGCGGTCTTCTTGACGTTCACGATCAGGTCAGCATAGGTGAACTTGCGGCCATAGTAATCCAGAGCCGGGTCGTTCAGATGGTTTTTGTTCCGCTGGCATACATAGTCGAATGCGGAGCAGGCGGGAAGGGTCTGGTCGATGTATTTCTGATCATAATACTTGAGCCAGGGCCGTGCCTGGGATGCGTAAACAGGATTCTGCGTCGTCATCGATTCTCATTCCTTTATGCTTTGTAGGCCCGCTGAGGGGCCGTGTTCATGATCTTACAAATGCCACATCTGCTATTGTAGTAGAGCGGTGGGCAAAAGTCAATAAACAGGGATGGCACAATGAGAAAACGCAAGAGAAAGTTTACAATTCAGCGCACCACTTCTCGGCTTCGGACGCGCTGCACAGCACCCAGTGACGGGGCCGCAGCTCCCGCCACTGGGGAGCCTCGACGGAGTAATCGTGCATGGAGGGGTCGTAGACCAGCAGCTTTTTCTGCCGCTCCCGGCGGGGGCTGGGCATGGGGATGGCCGACAGCAGGCTGCGGGTGTAGGGGTGGATGGCGTG